>NZ_JADNEM010000024.1:0-55673 GCF_015552275.1 Holdemania sp. 1001302B_160321_E10
CTTGATGAGATACTAAGATTAACTGAACATCACTTGCATGATTTCTTCTCAATTTCAATATTTTATACTCATCTAATCTAATTCTATTTCGAGTAGGATACTTTATTCCTACTTCTATAATACGAAAAAAGATTTGATCTGAATTCGACCAAATCTTCAGTTTAGACTTATGCGCGTCCGGAATATTTGCCGTCAGCCGTGTTGATGACGACCATTTCATCCTGTTCGATAAACAGCGGAACACGGATTTCCAGACCGGTTTCCAGCTTCGCCATCTTGGAAGCGGAAGTCGCCGTATCACCCTTCACCGCCGGTTCGCATTCAACGATCCGCAGCTCGACTTTATCCGGCAGAATAATTCCCAGAATTTCGCCTTCATACATCGAAATTGTGACGTTATCGTTCGGTTTCATGAACTTCATTTCCCATTCCAGATGATCCTTCTGGATTTCAATCTGGTCATAGGTTTCGTTATCCATGAAGACCAAAGCGTCGTCGGTATCATACAGATACTGCATTTCGCGCTTGTCGATGTGCGCCTGTTCCACCTTGTCGCCGCCCGTGAAAGAGATTTCGTTGATAACTCCGGTACGCAGATTTTTAACCTTGACCTTGACGATCATCTGGCGCATCGCAGTTTTGTTGTGCTGAATATCCAGAACGACAAAAATATTACCTTCATTTTCAAATGTTGTTCCTGGTTTTAAGTCATTTACAATAATCATTCCTATTCACCATCCTACCTAGTATATTTTATAGGAATAGCCGATTTTGTCAATGATTTCCCGGCTGTGCATGACTATTTTCCCAATGAATCCGGTTGCCGAAGCGGCGGTTGCAGCCGAAACTGATCGTCGCGGCGATCGTCGCAAAGCCCAGATAGCACCATTGGTCAAAATTCAGCCGGCTGCCCAGGATCAGAAACTGCACGCCCAGGATCACGGCGCTGACAAAGAAGTCCAGCAGTTCCACCGTATTTTTGGAGCGGTACATCAAAACCCATGAAATAAAGAACAGCTCGGCGCCATAGATGATGGTCAGAAACGGCGTGCTTCCCGAGGGCAGAAACTGCAGCGTTTCCCCTAACAACATCAAAATCAGAAAGAAGACCGAAGCGACCACGCTGTCCATGAATTGTTTCATCGTTTCACCTCATCTCTATCTCATAGTTTGTCACTTTCCGGTTGGTTTCATCCAGCTTTAGCACAATTTTTTCATAGGCGGTCATCACTTCTGCCGTATCGCCGCGCCATTGTACCTCAGCCTGAATTTCCGCCCGCCAGCCGCCGCAGCGATATTCATGGTTCAGCTGACAGCGTACCCAGCGAAAAATGGGGATTAAGCGCAGATCCTGCCGCTGACTGGCTTCCAGCTGTTCGGCAACGGCGATCTCCGCGTTGAGTTGAAGATAGCCCAATGCCGTCCAGGCGCTCAAGATCAGAAACCAGGCCAGAAAGAACAAGCTGACAAATCCCCGTTTATCCGGCATCGCCCACCACTGCCTCCCATTCACCATCCATGCTGACAAGATGCATCCAGATCTGCGACTGCCGCTGATCAAACCAAACTGTTTCAACCTGATCGAAGAAAATCCAGGTTCCCGGCTGGACCAACAGCCAGTTTCCACTCTGAACAAGACGGCGATTTTGACCTTCGGCATAAAACGTCAGCTGATCGCGGCTCACCTCAATTTCTCCGCTGCTCAAAAGCAGCCGGCGCAGCTGCTGCAGCTGAATTTGATCCTGAGCGGAACGCATCAGCCAGTCCTGTCTGGCGAGAAGCCTGACGAGGGTCGGAATCATCGGCAGAAACAACGTGACAATCCACAATCCCAAAAGCAGATCGATCAGAATGTTTCCGCCGCTTGTTCTGCAGGGTCGCTCGTTTCGATTGGAAGCGGCGTGCATACCGGACATTCCCCCTTTGCTTCAAGCGCTTCCGCCAAGCGCTGGCTACTCTCCTGCTGCCTGCGCTTGGCGATCTCATTGAGATGATAACGGCTGTCCAGCAGACCTCCGGTTAACAGAATACAGGCAGTGCACAGCGCAATCGCGATCAACGCGTCGCTCAGCAAAAAACCGCGATTATTTTCCAACGATGCGCCCCCCTGCCAGCTCCATCACCAGACAGCGCCGGCTGAAGCAGAACGTACGGGCCTGATCAATCCGGCCTTTCCTATTGTAATGTATGCGGATGCGGCCGGTCTGGTCCGCATCAATTTGGGCGATTTGTTCCTGACCTTCGCCCATCGCCCGGGCCTGAAGCGGCAGCACCTGTGCGATAAACCGGCCGGGACTCAAGTCCGGCTGGATGACAAACGGAATCGTCAGCAGCTCGCAAGCCGCCACAATCATCAACGCCAATAACATTTCCGTCAGCGTCGTCCCGGCTTTAGCGGACATAAGCCTGACCCTCGCGGATTTCCAGTTGCTCGCCGCCGGAACATTCCGTCTGCTGCTTCGTCAGCAAGCCTGCCGACACCAGATCATTGATTCTTAACGGCAGCTGACCGGTATCCAGCTTGTATTGGAGAATTGCCGAGTCGATCACCTTCAGCTGCGCCGCGCAGCCCTTTTCATCGACAATTTTCATAACCCGCTGAATATTCGGTACCGACAGCAGAAACAAGATTGCCAGCACGCTGACGACGATGATCATTTCCAATAGTGTAAAGCCCCTTTTCATACGTTTCTTCTCCTCTCTTATTACATCTGACTCATGATTGAAAGCGGCAGCAGCAGGATCTGATAAACGATCAGAATCATCGCTGCAATCGTTCCGTAGGCAAACAGCTGCAGACCTCGCGCTGCCCATCGCAGCTGATCGAACAGTTGTCCCTGACGCACCTCGACATAACTTTCCAACAAGGGTTGAACCTGACCGCTGCGGGAAGCGGTGCGCATCAGCTGCATCAGCGAAGGATCGAGATACTCCGTGCCTAACGCCGTTTCCAGACTTTCTCCTGCCAGCAGCGCCTGTTCCACATGCCAGCTCATGAGTTTCAGAAACGGCTTTTTCGGCAGTTTCTGCAATAACGTCAAGGTTGTCTGCGTCGGACAGCCTTCCCTGAGACAACAGGAAAAATAACGCGAGAAATCCAATCCCAGCCAGCGTCTTAAAAACTTGCCACGGCGTTTTTGAATCAACAGCACATACGCACTTAACCGTGCCGTCGGTTTGCGCAGCCAGATTGCCAAAGCGCCGGATGCCGCCCCCAGCAGCGTCAGAATGAAAAACATTGTGCCCAAGCCGTGATGCAGCAGCACCATCCCCGCCGGGTTTCGCTCAAAGGACTGAATCAGGCTGATCAGCACCGGGAAACAGACATGGTTGAACAAGGCCAGACCTCCCAGACTGCCGGCAGCTAAAAGCATTGGGTAGCCTAACAGCTTGCGGATCTGGCTGCGGTTTTCGGTATATAACCGATGCAGTCTCAGTGCCAAGGTCAGCGCCTGCTGAGGCGGCATGACCTGCGCCATCGTCTCAAAATCAGCGGCGATACCTTTCGGCAGGGCCAAAGCCAATACGGCCGCAAAGTCCGCCCCTTCCAGCATTCGCCCACGCAGCGCGGCGATGATGGAATGGTTCTTCGGCGTTTCAATAAAGGTCATGCTTGTCTGCCAGCTCATCGCGCTGCCCAGAAGAATCGCAAGCTGCTGACATTCAGAGACCGACAGCCTCCCGTTGTTTCTGTGTGATGCGATTTTTGAACAGCAGATCGTCCAGCCGCTGCGGCAGCGGGATAAAATTATCCGGCGCCTGTCCCTGGCGCAGCTGCGCAAGCTGGTCAGGCAGAAGCACTTCATAGACACACATCCTTCCCTTTTGATTTTTTAAGGACACCAACCGCTGACAGCTGACTCCAGCCAGCATCTCCATCAGCTGAGTTTCACTGACTCCCAGTTCGATCATCCGTGTGATCGCCGATTGTGCTGATGAAGCATGAATACTGGTCAGAACCAGATGTCCGGTCAGTGCGCAGCGCAGCGCCATCGCCGCCGCCACCGGCTCGCGGATTTCGCCGATCATGATGACGTCCGGATCATGCCGCAGCAGTTGGCTGATCCCTTCGTCATAACCCAGATGCTGACGCTCGTTGATCTGGATCTGAATGAAACGGTCCGAATAAATTTCAATCGGATCCTCGAGCGTGAAGATCTTGGCCGGGCTTAATTCGTTAAGCATGGCGTACAACGTTGTCGTCTTGCCGCTGCCGGTAGGGCCGCTGACGAGGAATAAGCCGCTGCGTCGTTTCAGCACTTGCTTCAGCAGATCGGTCTGCTTTTTATCCGGACAACAATCGGTCAGCGTCCAGTCCAGCGTTCCGTTGAGAATTCGCAGCACTCCGCTGGTCAGCATCAGACTGTGCATGACCGCAAACCGCAGCGCCAGCACCCTACCATCCACGTCGATCTCAAACCGACCGGTTTGCGGCCGGCTGCCATCGCTCAGCTCCAGGTTGGCCCGGTATTGAAGATAAC
The DNA here is from genome assembly GCF_015552275.1 of Holdemania sp. 1001302B_160321_E10. Classification (NCBI taxonomy): domain Bacteria; kingdom Bacillati; phylum Bacillota; class Erysipelotrichia; order Erysipelotrichales; family Erysipelotrichaceae; genus Holdemania; species Holdemania sp. 1001302B_160321_E10. The sequence goes on from NZ_JADNEM010000024.1 coordinate 4,482, forward strand.
GGAACAATTTCAGGTCCTGCGCCTCAGTCTCAATGTCCTTAATCTGAAGTCCGCAGCGCATCTGCAGCGTCACTGTTTCATTGCGGATGGAAAAATGCAGATCGGTGGCGTGCTGTTTTAAAGCCATCCGCAGTAAAGCAAGTAATCGTTCTTCCATATTCTCTCGCCCCCTACACCTTCAATATTGCGCATTTTTGAAAAAAACCCCCTCAATATTTAAAAAAAACTGAATTTCTATCATTTTTTACCAAAACTGGATAATAAAAAGAGCTGACGGCACAGTCCGGGTTAACCTTGCACCGTCAGCTTGTTTCAATTAGAGCCTTGAATTTTTGCCTAATCGAACAGATTTTTTCTTTTACCTGCAGTTTACTTTCGCCAATAAGCGCTGCCGTTGGCTGTTCTTTCCAGAAAACCGTATTCAATTAACACTCGGCGCAGATAGACGTGATCCGGCCAGATCCGTTTAAGCATTGTGTTGATTTGCTTTTCAGTATATTGAACTTCCGGTTTGAAATTCTCGGCAATTTGTGCCAATACCGCCAGCTTCCGTTTTGCTTTCGCCGGCATTTCCTTCAACGCACCCTGCGCGTCAAAATAAGTTTTCAGAATTGTCTCGCGTTCTTTTTCCGTTAATTCATATCGCTCGTCGCGCATTACTGCCGCCGCATGCGCATCGACCAGCTCCGTATCGTTTAACTGTTGGATAGAACGGCCGGTGTTTTCGTTAAGCAGATTCATCATCATGACGAACAACTGCGCCTGTTTCTGTTTTTCCCGCAGCTTAAACCGGTAATTGCGAATTGTTGATAACGTGACGCCCTTTTCCTTCGCAATCTCCTGATCGCTTTGTCCCGACGCAAACGCCTGCAGCATTTCCAGCTGCATCGCGCTGACGCCCAGCGGTTCCGGCCCCAACCGCAGCAACATCGTTAAGGACGACCCATGCGCGTTTTTAACGTGCAGCTTCATCTTCCGCTCGCCCAGCACCCAGCGCTCATCCTGGGCATAGATTTCCTGAAGATGATAACGCTGCCGGCAGAACAAACACTCGGCTTCCTCATCTACAATCCGATATCCCCGACGGATTTCTTCCGCGCTGGCGTCCCACAGCTCCTGTTTTTCCATTTCATCTCTCCCCATTCCATTTTATACAAACATTATAAAATAAAATCTACTTATTTCATAGATGTTTATTTGATTATCTACCATAATTTAATCTTATTCTAATTTCCAGCCAATTTATTATGGCCCAGTCCGATATATCTGTGGGTTCTATCCGCCAAGCTTCATCCAGCTTTGCTTTTTGTTCAAAAAAAAGCACCGGCCGCACAGCCTGATGCTTGTTCCACTTTATCCGCGGCGAGTCCGCAGAAAGGGATTATCGTTGAATTCTTTCTCCAGCGTCGTCGCCGGTCCATGACCGGGATACAGTCTTAACTGCGGATCCAGCGTTCGAATCATTTTCAACGTCTGGCGCATCTGCGAATCATTGCCTAAGGGCAGATCCGTCCGCCCCACACTGCCTTCAAAAACGACATCGCCGCAGAAACAGTCCTGACCGATCACAATCAGTACGCTGCCCGGCGTATGGCCCGGCGCTTCCAGAATTTGCAGCTGAATCGTGCCCAACTTCATCAGCCCTTCCGTTAACGGACGAGTCTGACTGCGGACATGAGCCGTCATTCCGGCCATTCCATTGAGGGTTTCATCTTCAAGCAAAACCTGATCCGCAGGATGTACATACACTGGACAATGAAACTGCCGGACCAGTTCGTCAACGGCGCCGATATGATCGAAATGTCCATGCGTCAGCACAATCGCCGCCGGCACGCGTCCCTGCAAATGATCCAGAATCCGCTGAGCTTTGCCCGTCGGATCCAGAATCAGCACTGTCCCCGAATCTTCAAGAATATAAGTGTTAGTCGCAAACGCGCCGGAGGGAATTGATTCAATTCTCATCTACTTTTCCTTCTTTCTCACATCTGATTGAAAACTTTCATTTTTTTAACCGATCGCTGAAAATTAAACGAAATAAAAAAAGCCAGGATCCGGCTTCTTTTATTTTTTCTCCTTGTGAGTCGTTTTCTTATTGCAGCGTGGGCAGTATTTCTTGATTTCCATCTTTTCAGGGTGTTTTCTCTTGTTTCTTGTCCCAATGTAATTTTCTTCGCCGCATTCAGAACATTTGAAAGTAATTGCGTCTCTCATGAATATTCCTCCTAATAATGCTAAACAAGTATAACATAGTTTTTTTTAAATTACTATATTTTTTGAAAAACCTGTTAATTCTTGTGATTTTCGTTTACTGTGCCGGATCGGACGATGCTTGCGGTTCAACAGGATCCTGCGCTGGCGGCAATGCCGGAGTATCCGTCGGGATTTCCGCGCCCGGATCCGTATCCGCTGGCAGATTGGCATTTTCCGCGACGTCATTCGGATTGTATATCGCTTTGGTCAGCTCGTTGGTGATCCGCAGACAGAGATTGCTTTGCGATCCGCCGCCGGTGATCCAGGCGTTCGGAATCATGCATGCCATCGCAAATTCCGGATTTTCCGCCGGCGCGTAAGCGACGACGCTGTTGTTGGTCGTATCATAGCGGGTCGTCGTCCCGTCTTCGCTGGTCACATTGATAAACGATTCCGCCGTGCCGGTTTTGGCGGACATGGTAACCGGCACATCCGTTAAGCCATAACAGATTCCCCCGTAAACGCAGGCGTTGAAGCCCTGCCGCACCCGCTCCAGCGCGGATGGATTTTCCAGTGTTGACAGCACGTTGACATAGTTCTCATAAACGACGTTCTGCGTGCCCGGATCAAACGCCCGGCGCACCAGGCGCGGCTGGATTTTCTTGCCCCCATTGGCAATCGTTGAAACATACTGCGCCAGTTCAATCGTCGTATAGTTATCCAGCTGACCGATCGCAAAGTCCAGCGTGTTGCCGGCGTTGGCCAGCTTGCCCGGCATATAGCCGACCGCTTCATTCGGCACGTCGATGCCCGTTAATACACCCAGACCAAACTGACTGTAATAGCTGCGCATCAGCAGATAGGTATTCGCGTCGATCTGCAGCGGATTGTTTTCAATATACGTGCCGCCGCCCAAACGAATCGCAACGTTGAACATGAACACGTTGGACGACTGCGCCAGTGCCTGCACGTCATCAACCCAGCCCAGCGTCTTCCAGGATTTCTTGATCGGCGTGTCCTTGATTTTAATATAGTTGTCCAAAATCTTCTCGCCCGGCTGAATTACGCCCTGATCCAGTCCCATATAGACCGTCGCCCCCTTGACGACCGAGCCAGGCGCATAAGCGTCGGTGTAGATGCTTGTCGGACTGGCGCTGATCGAGCCGTCAGCATTGCGGATCATGCATGACATCGCCAGGATATCGCCGGTATTCGGATCCTGCAGCACATACATGATCCGGTCCATAAACGGACGCCACGGATCATCTTTATATTCCGTCAGCACCTGGGTTAAAATCTCGTCCAGCTTCTGCTGCAGCCGCGCATCAATCGACAATTCCAGATCGTAGCCCTTGGATCCCTCATTGACCTCGCTCAGATAACCCGTGCCGTTTTCATCATAAGCCAGATCATAGACTGACCGCTTCCCGCTGAGCAGACCCTCATATTGCTTTTCCAGACCGGAACGTCCGACTTTCTCATTGCGGGAATAATCCAGCGCCAGATAGTAATCCAGATCCTCCGACGGCAGCCCCTGCTTGGAGGTCGTCACGGTGCCCAGTACTGATTTCAGCATCGTCCCGAACGGATACTCGCGGTCCCAGTCGAAGTCGACGTTAAAGCCCTGGTAATCTTCCATGTGTTCGATTAAAAATGCCGCTTCCTCCACAGTGACGTCGCTTTTGATAATCTTGGTCTGACCGCTGGAAGGCATATCCATCGCCTGCTTGACGACATATGCCTTGCGCAGATCGGTATCCAGCGTCTGTAAATCCTCCTCGGTAATCCGTGCCAGCTCCAGATAATAAATGTCGTTGTCATTCAGATCACCTTTATAATACGCCGCCATTTCTTCTTCGGTGATCCGTTCGGCGTCGATTTCCTTTTTATGCAGACTCAGATACAAATCTTTCAAATCCCGCGTGCCCAGCTGGGTTTCATCCACTTCATAATCCGTTGAAAAACGCCGCGCCAGCTCCCATTCTTTTTCATCTGAGATTCCCTGAGGCGGGAAATAGGTAATATTCAAACGTTGTTTATTACCGACCAGCACCTGGCCGTTGCGGTCCAGCATCTCACCGCGCGGGGTTGTCACCGTCTGATAACGGCGGGTATAGGTCGCCAGCTTCTGCGCGTAATCATCAGTCTTGAGCATCTGAATCGAATACAGCCGGACGACGATCGCCGCCATGCCCACGCATACCGCCAGCGCGACCAGCTGAAAACGCCGGGTGACAATCTTGCTTAAATCCAGCGCTTTGCGCAGGTGTTCGCTGCTGCCTTCCCAATGCAGTTTCTTATCATCTTTAGTTTTTCTTGGTCCAAGTAACGGTTTATTTGTCATGCACGATCTCCTCGTATGCCTTATTATACCTTATTTTTTTCTGATTGAAGCTAAAACTTGCAGCAACCGGATGAAAACCTGTTCACGCAAACCATGATAAGCTCAGCTTGCAAAGGATTCAGAAGTCTCAAACGGAAATTCAACTTACGCAGATCATCTTCTATGATTTAAAGTTTTCCGCTTCCCGCTTTCATCCCCCTTTTCAAGATACCCATCTCCGTTTTCAAGCTTGTTAATCCTTTATATTTCCTTTTTATCTGCCCTGCATGGCAAATACGCCGCATGCAGAAAATGCGGAAAGCCGCTTTGTCTTTGCGATTTTTTAAAGTTGATTTTCCGCCTTATTTACCAGTGAAAAAGGGAAAAGCTTTCATGTTGATTGCTCGCAAAACGAAGCTTTTGCACGTTTGACAAAATTCTGATATTTTGCTTTCAGCGCATAGATACCCGCCTGTTCCACGTGAGTTTGATCTCCTGCTTTGACCAGAATCCCGTCGTTGACCGACATTGCCAGTCCTCCATTCAGGTCTGCCTTTTTCCTTTTCTTTCTCCTGTCCGCCCGCTTTCAAATTTATGTTATAATGATTACTGAGGTGAATTTCATGAGAAAAAGAACGGAAACTCGTCCGATTCAGGTCGGAAACCTGCAAATCGGCGGTCAAAATCAAGTGATCATTCAGTCGATGACCAATACCAAGACAAAAAACGTCACGGCGACCGTGGAACAAATCCGCCAGCTGACGGACGCCGGCTGCCAGATCGTCCGGATGGCGGTCTATGATCAGGAAGACGCGCGGGCGATCCGGGAAATCAAGGCTCAGGTCAGCGTCCCGCTGGTTGCCGATATCCATTTCGATTATAAATTGGCCCTGACCGCGATTGAATCCGGCGTCGATAAGATTCGCATCAATCCCGGCAATATCGGTGCCCGGGAAAACGTCGTCGCTGTCGTCGAGGCCTGCAAGCAGCATCACGTTCCGATCCGGATCGGCATCAACAGCGGATCCCTGGAAAAAGCGGTGCTGGAGAAATATGGCCGGCCGTGTGCGGAAGCGATGATCGAAAGCGCCCGCAAGCATGTTGAAATTCTTGAGGAACTGGACTTCCATGACATCTGTTTATCGTTTAAATCCAGCGACGTCATGCTGACGATCGAGGCGTACCGCCTGGCTTCCGAGGTCTTCCCCTATCCGCTGCACTTGGGCGTGACCGAAGCCGGAACCTTTACATCCAGCGCGATTAAATCCAGCGCGGCGCTGGGCGCGCTTCTGATGGACGGGCTGGGCGACACCATCCGCGTTTCCGTCAGTGCGGATCCGGTTGAGGAATTGCGCATCTGCAAGCAGCTGCTGCGCTGTTTCAATCTGATCGACAACGTCCCGAATCTGGTCAGCTGCCCGACCTGCGGCCGGATTCAGTACAATATGATTCCGATTGCCGAGGAAGTCGAACGCTTCCTGGCGACGATTGACGCCAACATCACGGTTGCGGTCATGGGCTGCGCGGTCAACGGACCGCAGGAAGCCAGCCGGGCCGACATCGGCATCGCCGGCGGCAAAGAGGAAGGCTTATTGTTCAAGAAAGGCCAGCTGATCCGCAAAATTCCACAGGATCAGATCGTGGAAGTCTTAAAAGAAGAAATTTTGAAAATGATTTAACATTCCGGCTGCCGCAGCTTGTTTCCTGCGGCAGTTTTTCGATCGAAGAAGACAATGGCCAACGTTTAAGGAGGAATGGATTATGACGGATCTATTATGTTTCGGCAGCTGCGTGCTGGATCTTTATGCGGATGGGCAAAAGCCTGCGGTCGGCGGGGATGCGGCGAATCAGGCGATCTTGTTATCCAAACTCGGCTTCTCCACGGCCTGCAGCGCCCGGCTGGGGCAGGATCAGGAAGCGGATCTGATCCTCGCTCAGCTTCAGGCGCATAACGTCAAGATTGACTGGCTGCGCCGGCATGCCGGCGAGATCACAACACATTCCCGGATTCAGCTGGACGCGCAGGGTGAACGGCGCTTCACCGTTACCGGCGAAGCGCACCGCCATTTCACGCTGGCTGATTTTCCGATGGAGGCGCTGCCTTCTCTTCGCGCCTTGTCGTTAGGCTCGCTGTTTACGCTGCATGAACTGGAAATTTCCGGCATGGAACTGATTTTTAGCCGCGCGCGGGATCTTGGCCTTCCGATTTACAGCGATACGACCCGCGACCGGCATCACAAAGGGTTGTCCGGCGTGGCGCATCTGCTTCCTTACATCGACGTTTTCATGCCCTCGCTTGAGGAAATCCGTCCGCTGTGCTCACGCTTCCAGCCGGATGAAATCGCAGAAGAATTACTCCGGTTCGGCATAAATACCGTGGTCCTGAAAATGGGGTCTAACGGCGCCAACGCCTATCGAGCAACGCAAGTCTGGCGCTGCTGCGGCTATCCCGCCAAGGTTGTCGACACAACCGGCGCGGGCGACAGCTTCTGCGCCGGCTTCATCGCCAGCTCGCTGAGAGGCCTTCCCATTCCTCATGCTTTGGAAAACGGCTGTTGGTGCGGGGCGCAGGCCGTCCAGACAAAAGGAGCGAACACCGCTGGGCTCGCTCCATTCCGCCTGCCCTGGCCGCTGCGTTAAACTGCCGATTCAGCCATAAAAAAGACAGAAATCCAAGCTGAAACAGGATATCTTTTCAGCTTGACCTTTCTGTCTTTTTAATTTAGGGTTTCCGTGCGAGATACAGATCAAGCGTATCATAGATCCGAATCTGGTCTCCGGTTTCCTGCAAACGTTGGGCCATTGTCTGTTCAAAAGCCCGGCGACGGGCTTCCGGCAGCGCCCGATGATCAGAATACGTATTCAGCAACCCCAGATACGCTTCGGTATTCAGCGTCCGCACGCGCTGGTACAAATGCGTTTGAACGGATGTGAAGCCCGCCTCGATAAGCCGGTCTTTCCATACCGCCAGATCCGTTTCATCAAATCCCTTCAAAGCCTGATCCGACGGACAAAATTGTTGATAAACCTCGCGGTTGATCCGGTTCGACGGATCTTCCAGCCGGTTTGGATAAGGATGATTCCAGAATAAGGCCAGGCAGCCCTGCGGTTTCAACAAGCGCAGCACTTTCTCTAATGCCTCTCTCTGCGGCAGCCAGTGAAAAGCCGTCGCGCAATAAATCCCATCCCAGCTGTTTTCGGCAAGCTCCAGTTCCATAAAATCTCCCTGAATCACCTGAAACCGTGATCTCTGCTTAAACTTATCGCGGACAAATCGAGCCAGATTCTCCCCCAGCTCCACCGCCGTCAGATCACAGCCGGTATCCAGGATTGGCTGGGTGGCCTGTCCTGTGCCGATTCCGATTTCCAAGATCCGGCTTTGCCCTCCGGCATGAAAGCTTTCGATCACATCCTGCATCAGCGCATCGGGATACCCCGGACGAAAGCGATCATAATTCTGTTCGTCTTCATTGAATTTCAAGCGCAGCTCCACGTTCTCCCCCTCCTTCAATCCTTCTTAATTTAAGTTTATCACAAAATCAATTTCAACGTCTTTCAAAGCGGAGATTTTTATCACTTCCCCTCGCGCCGCGCTGCGATCAAAGCTTTTTGTTAAGCGTCCTTTTCCGGCGTTGCCCAGAACGCATCCCAGTCAGTCGTAAACATGCGGGAAGTCGATAACTGCGTATTTACAGGAATCAGATAAACAAAATCGCTGATTTCACGTCCGCAGACTGCCGGACGTTCGAAACGGAAGGTATTCTTTGTCATATAATCGCGGTAGTCGTCTAAACCAAACGCCCCGCCGTTATAGTTCGCTTCCGGATTCGCCGTCAGCGGACGGCCTTCGATCAAGGCGGAGCGCAGCGCTTCCACGCCGATATAATTTCCCTGTTCGTCCATCAACATTAAATTGTAGGTCGGATCCAGGAAGATCCACTGATCCAGCTGTTCGCTGTACGCCTGCACGACGACATGACACTCCTGATCCCATTGACTTGCCGAAAGACACCAGACCGGCACCGCCTTCACCCCATAGCTGCGCAGGATCCCGCTTAACAGCACCGAAAGGTTGTTGCAATTCAAGCCGCCTCCCTCGTCGCCATAGACGCCGACGCTGTCAAACGCAATATCGCCGCGATATTGCGAATAAGAGCTGTGATCATATTCCTCGCAGACCCAGAACAATCCGGCTTTCATCAGCTCCACGTCAGTTTTTCCGCCCAAAACCTCATCCAGATGATGTTTGTCCAGCCACGATGCTGCCTGCGAATCTTTTCCCAGCTCAAATTGATAGGCCGGGACTTTGCCGTCAGGCGCATAGTCCTGATATTTTACCAACAGTTCCAGCCGCTCCCGGGTTGAAGCATTGAGGCTGAAATTCAACAGGTCGTCGGCTTCGGGTTCATTCCATTTCAGCGTTACGTCCAGTGTCTGCCCATTGTTATTCAGACTTCCCTGATAGCCGTCCTCTCCCTGGGAGAGGGTCAGCGTAAACGGTTCATTTTCATAAGTGAACAGGAGCTTTCCCGCCTCTTCCTCCAATCTTTGAAGCGGTGATTGCACGCCGATCTGGCCAAGCCAACCCCGGCCGGTGTTGATCAGAACCAGCCGCCGGTCATGGTCGATGAAAAACCCGCTGCCTTCATAAAATCCAATCGGCAGGGATTCCAGGGATTCAGACACAGTTGTTTTTACCGCGCAGCCGCTCAGCAGGCAGAGTAAACCAAGCATGATTTTGATTGTTTTTATCATTTCGATTTCCCCCATTCATTTTGATTTCGAACAATCTGTACTATTTATAATAATACAGTATCGTTAAAAATTCAAAAAGACAAGAACGACTTGATCCGACTTTATCTGACAACCAGAATCCCCGCGAAAGTGACGCTCAATCAGGAAGGATTGGAAACAGTTGATCCCGGCTTCTAAAAAGGAAGATAACAAAAAAACGAACCATTCGCAAACAGCGAACAGTCCGTCATCTGAAGTGAAAGAATTCCAGATTTCTTTACTCAGCGCATCCTCGAATCATCCGCGCGAGTATGGTTCTTTTTTTCCAATTTTAACCGCTCAATCAGGAAAGATTACTTTGCAAGTGTTTTCCGCCATTCGTTTTCCATGGCCTGTGAAATATGATAGCTTTCATATTCCGGCATAAACCCTTCGTGCCAGATATGAAATTTCAAACCGTCAAACTGAGTGAAAATCTGCCGTGCTCTTTCCAAGCCGGAAGGGCAGTATTTGAAATTGACAACCGCGGTGGTCCAGCGCTTCCCGCTAAGGATGGTCGGTTCTTCGTCAACAAAACGACTATACAGTTGATTCTCTTTTATTTTCCATGTCATCAGATCATCCTGACCACAAAATAATGTCCAAACCCCGTCGCCGCCGGAAACGTTCGGAAAATATTTTTGCTTTATGAGTTCCAGAAAAAGTTCGCTGAACTTCGTAGAGGCGTCGATCGTGTAGGTAAGGGTATGATCGTCGGCGTCATCTCCCATACAAACATGTTGACGGCTGATCGTTATATCCACTTTTTATTCCTCCCTGTTTGCTTTTATCCTGCGCTTTTATTCTACTATAATTTTCAAAGGACGGAAATAGTTTTTCCCCAGCCTGAATTTCAACGATAAAAGGCATAGCCCGCAAAAGGCCATGCCCTGCCATGGATTCAATTTTATCAGATTTCCCTCAAGCTATTTTTCCGCTTTCAGGCAATCCAGCTTCCGGGGATCGAAAGCGCCGCTTCGCAGCATTTCGATTTCCAGCCCATACGGCGCGTGATCGTCGACATACGGCGTCTCCAGAATTTTAACGACATCCCCCAGCCGCGGATCCGCAAATACCCGGTACAGCGAATCAAAACCGATTTCACCATGACCTAAATTGGCGTGGCGGTCCTTGCGTGCACCGCGGACGTTTTTGGAATCGTTGAGATGGATGACCTTTAATAAGGACAGCCCGATCATGTCGTCCCATTGCTTTAACACTGTATCCAGCTCAGCCACCGGGTAGCCGGCATCATGGATATGACAGGTATCCAGACAGAACGCGATCCGCTCTTTCTTCATCACGCCCTCGCGCATCGCCTTTAGCTGTTCAAAGTTCCAGCCCAGCTCGCTGCCCTTGCCCGCCATCGTTTCCAGACAGATCAGCACATCGTGATCATCCTGAGCGAGCGCCTGATTCAAACCTTCGATGATCTGCATCAGACCTTCTTCCGCCGTTGCCTTGACGCTGCTGCCGGGATGCAGAACAAGATACCGCGCGCCGATTGCCGCCGTCCGGGCCAGTTCCTGCTTCAGGAAGCGGACGCCCAATTCAAAGGTATCCGGATTCTGAACGTTGCCCAGATTGATGATATAGGGCGCGTGCACGATCACGTTTTCTAACGGAATCCCGTTTTCCTTTAACAAACTCTGTGCTTCTTCAATCCGCAGCTGTTCCACCGGCTTGCGCAGAGTGTTCTGCGGCGGCCCGGTATAAATCATCAGGGCATTGGCTTTGTAAGACAACGCTTCTTTGACCGCGCCCGCAAAATAGTCCGGCGCTTTCATCGAAACATGACAGCCGATCTTATTCATCGCTTCCCTCCTGTCGTTTCTGGCGCTGCAGCGCCTTGTAGCGTTCCTTGCGCTGTGCCTGGATTTCGCTCTGGATCATCGCCCGGCGTTCCTTGCGCTGGATCTGCTTGACTAAAGCGGCCTTTTTCTTCTTATATCCTGGTTTGACCTTTTCCTTCTTCCGGTTCAGTGACCGTGCGATTTCCTTTTCGCGCTGCTGCCCCGGCGACATTCTGCGGCGATCGGCCTGCCGCTGCGCCTGCCACGCGCCGTTTTTAAACGAGCGGACTTCAAAATGCACGCCGCGTTCTTTCAAGGATCGAATTGCACGTTCATCCTGTTCCTGATATAACGCGAAGCACGTTCCCTCACGGCCTGCCCGGCCGGTCCGGCCCGCACGGTGGATATAAAAATCCAGTTCGTTCGGGAATCCCAGCGAAACAACATGCGTAATCCCGTCGATATCAATTCCGCGCGCGGCGATATCCGTTGCCACGATGTAGCGGTGATCCGCCTGTTCCAGCTGCTTCATCGCCTGCCGGCGCTGACGCGGCTGCAGACCGCCGTGGATTTCGATCACCGGCACATCCGCCTCGCGCAAGGCGTTGGCGGTCGCAGCTGCTTCTTCGCGGGTATTCGCGAAGATCAGGCAGACATACGGCATAAAGCCCGGTAAAATCTGCAGCAGCGTTTCGGCATAGCTGCGATGCTTGCATGGAACCAGAATGTGCTCAATCTTCGGATCCATTTTCGTTTCCTGCTCGATTTTGATCGTCTGCGGCGTCTGCATATACTTCTTTAAGAACGGCTTGAGACCTTGGGGAATCGTCGCGCTGAACGCCATCATCTGTAAATGATTCCCCATTCGGGAAGCGATTGCGTCGATGTCCTCCAGAAAGCCGAATTCCAGCGTCATGTCCGCTTCATCGACAATCAGGATCGAAGCGGTATCGACCCGCAATACTTCCTGATCCAAAAATAAATCCTTGATCCGGCCCGGCGTGCCGATGACCAAATGCGGCTGGGTCTTCACGGAATCCGCCATTTTTTCCCGGTCCAGCCCGCCGGTAATCAGCCGTACGCGCAGCCTTGGATCCGCCTGCGTCATCGTTTTGGCCCGGTTGTAGATCTGCATGGCCAGCTCGCGGGTCGGCGCGGTAATAACGGCCTGAACCTGCGGCAGCTCAGGTTTGATTTTTTCCATCAGCGGAATCAGAAAAGCATGGGTCTTGCCGGTGCCGGTTTCAGAAATGCCGATGATGTCCCGGCCTTTTAACGCGACCGGGATGACGGCGGCCTGAATCGCTGTCGGTTCTTGAAAGCCTTCCAGCTTGATCAATTTCTGCGTGCTCTCACGCAGCGCGAAGTCGTTGAATTGTGTCATAAAATTCCTCCTTTACGGGGTGAAAACTTGTTTATTATCGAATCGGTTCCGATCGTTAAACTTCTCACTTTGCCCATCAATTATACAGATTTTAAGCTTTTTATGCAATTCTCACACCGCTTTTCCTGCATCTTTTTCCATGATCTTGCCCAGTCTTCCCGTTTTCAAGTCAATTTGTTTATTTTTTCAGAACAATCCACCTGAAGGAGAGCATCTTACGGTTTTTTCGACGGACTCGCTGGATTTTATTTCACTTGCGCACAAATCGGCGTTCACGGTATAATGATTTCAGGAAAAAGGAGTGTTTCATTTATGGAAATCATCCCCGTCATTCCCCGCGGTTATTGCAAAGGGGTTACGCAGGCCATCGCGCTGGCCCGTAAAACAGCGCGGGAAAATCCGGGCGTGCCGATTACGATGCTCGGTATGATCGTGCATAACCGCTATGTCGTCGACGCCCTGCAGCTCGATCATATCCGCTGCGTGGAACAGGCAGGCAAAACCCGGCTGGAGCTGCTGGATGAAGTAAACGAAGGCATCGTGATCTTTACGGCCCATGGGATCAGTGAGGAAGTCGCCAAGAAAGCGCGGCAAAAAGGATTGATCTGCGTCGACGCTTCCTGTTCCGACGTCAAGGAAACCCAGCGCTTAGTCCGTCAGGCGATTGCCGAGGGTGCGGATGTGCTGTATATCGGCAAGCGGAATCATCCGGAGGCGGAGGCCGTGCTGGCGATCAGTCCGCGCGTGCATCCGGTGTATGATCTGGATTCGTTAGCCGCCCTCTCCCTTAACAATCCCAAAATTCTGGTCACCAACCAGACGACGATGAGCGTTCTGGAAATCGGCCGGCTGATGGATCAGATCCGCGCACGTTATCCGCATGCCCGCTTTGAAAGAGAGATCTGCAACGCTACCCGGATTCGTCAGGAAGCGATCCAGAAGCTAAAAAGCGTCGACCTGTTGATCGTCGTCGGCGATCCGCAGTCCAACAATTCCAACAAACTGAAGGACATTGCGATTCAAAGCGGAATCCCGGAGGTGCTGCTGATCGAAACCGTGCGGCAGCTGAAGCCGCAGGACTACCTGGGCCGCGAGCGCATCGCCGTGACCAGCGGCGCTTCAACTCCGACCTACCTGACGCAGCAGGTAATCGGCTATCTCAACGAAGCCGCGCAAGGCAACACCCCGGAATATCCGGCCATTGAACTGGATCATCTGTTATAAAGACAACGCCGTTTTCACGGCGTTGCTTTTTCGTTTACGCGGGCGGTCAAGCTTTCCACGAATTACTGGATCGTGCGCTCGCCTGCCTTTTCCAGCAAAATCTGACCGTCATAAAACGGCGCGGCAAAATCATATTCAAACGGAATCAAAATTGAACCATCCATCCCCAACACGCCATACCGGCCGCTTTGATCCTGCGCAACGATTCGTCCGTGATCCAAAGGATACGCCGCCCAGCGATCACGATCCGGATCGATTGGCAGCGGCGCCAAATATTGGCATGGAATAATTTCTTCTCCCGCGGCATTGACATACCCCCATAAGCCATCCCGCGCCACCGGAATCAGATCACCATTGATCGCCAGACCTTGATCATAGATTGCTCCGGTGATCAGCTCGCCTTTCCGGTTCACGACGCCGACGCGATCCAGCCATTCATATTCGGGCAGACCCTCCGGCGTTTCAGAGTAGCCGCTGACAGCGTGATACAAGCCCAGCTCGCCGCTCATCCGCGACCCGTCGAAGGGATGAAAGATGCCCGGCCCATCATGGCCATACTGCACCAAGTATGCAGTGCCGGTGGCCACATCGCCATAGATCGCTTTCGCACTGATCCCATGTTCACCCCAACAGAGATGATAGGGCGTGTCAAGCAACAGTGAAAAATCATAAGCCTGAGCGTCGCAATGCAAGTCAAGACTGTCTAAAACAGGCACCCGGCGGCCTGTGATTGGGACGATCACCTCTTCATGAGGGCCGGCTACTCCCCACAGGCCAGCTTTTTCCAGGATGAAGTATCCCTCAACAAGCTCCAATTCAGCCTCCGACTGAGGAAAATGCTGGATCAAAGGATAAATCGCATCAAAACTGATCTCAGTAAGCAGATCACGGTCCGGGTAAACGGGTTCCATGGCTTCAATCTCGTAGTCATTCAAGACTACGAGATCATTCTCATAGTTAAATTCAGGCTGATAAATAACGCGCAGCGCTGCCTGTTCAATCTCTTGCCGACCTCTTAGAATTACTAAGGAACCTGTCTTCAGGCGATCATCCCCCTCCACGACATAGTAAATATTATCTTCTAAATAGCGAGAACCCGCCGTGGTAGAATACAGAGCCACTTCAATTTCACCTTCCACCGCCGGGGTGGACGCCGGTGTTGCTTCCACGCAGGGTATCGTCTTGGGTTTGGACGTGGAGGAACTTTGTGGTTTAGTCTTTGTGCTGCAGCCAATCATTAAAAATAATCCCAAGATCAACAGACTGAATCGCCGCATCGTTTTTCTCCTTCCTTTTCTTCTATTATAAAGAAACGATCAGGATTATAAATAATTCGATTCACAATTTCATGGAAATGTAAGAAATGGCGTTGTCATGAGATCGACAGGGCCTTATTCCCTACCGTCTGCCAGGATAAACGACAGCAGGATCTCAAAACGTTAATTTGTTGACGGATCACACAAGTTTCCACAAATGTTGCGGCTGGGAATTTCTCTGCCTCGTTCAGGAAAATTGAGCCTGAGTCCTCACGGATGGACGTGCGCACAACGATTCAATTCAGCTGGTTCGTGTTGAAAAATGAATTGGGCAAAGGCTTCAGCGCTGATTCAACGAGGACAAGAAAAGGACTGGAATTGTTCTCCGGTCCCTTTTACTGTTCTGCTTTTTTATGTTTTTTCAAGGCTTCGATTTCCTGCGGCGTACAGTTCCGCCACGCTCCCGGCTGCAGCGTTTCATCCAGCTTCAACGGGCCCATCGTCAGCCGTTTTAAATATACGACCTCGTTATCGCAGGCGTGCATCATCCGTTTCACCTGATGAAATTTACCTTCCTGAATTGTCAGCAGAATGATGTGCTCTGCCGTCTGCCGAAGCGTCGCCGGAAGGCAGACTTCCTCATCGCTGATCCGGATTCCCGTTTGAATTGCCGCTTCATACTGCGGATCCCAGGGTCTTTCCAGATGGACTTCATAGGTTTTATCGACATGCTTTTTCGGCGAAAGCAGATCATGCGCCAAAGCGCCGTCGTTGGTGATCAGCAGCAGACCTTCGGTGTCGATATCCAGCCGTCCGACCGGAAATAAGTCGGAGCGGTTCGTTTCCAGACAATCCAGCACGGTTTCATAGCGGCTGTCCTCCGTAGCGCTGATGACCCCCTGCGGTTTGTTCAGCATGATGTAAACTTCGGTTTCATAAGTGACGATCCGGCCGTCGACCTGGATCTGATCCTGCCGTTCGTCAATTTTCTGATCATCCTTTTTTACCCGCTGACCATTGACCACGACCCGGCCCTTACGGACCAGCTCCTTAACCTCTTTGCGGGTGCCGAAGCCGGCATGCGCCAGGAATTTATCCAGCCGCATCATCGCACAAACCGCCTTGTCATCCGACGGACCATCGCCGGCAGGCTCATGTGGAACAGATGCTGCGGCAGCCGGAAGAACGCCGTTGTGATGACGTATGTCAACATGCCCAAAATGCCATAGGCCGCTAACTGCAATACGCCGACGACCCGGGATGTGTTCACCACGGTCAGCCCCGCCCAGCGCAGCAGAACAAAACAGCCGTTCATCGCGATCAAACCGATCGCAATCGCGCCCAAACGCCGCCAGACACGCGCATACTGGACTTTGTATTTCTTCTTGATCAGATTCAGGTTCAGGAAAATGATGACCAGCGACGTCACGACGCTCGAAGTGATCGCGCCACTGAAGCCGGTATATTTCACTAACGGAAAGAACGTGATCAGCTTGACGATAAAGCCGATGATCAGATACAGGATGCTCTGGCGGCGAAAGCGCAGCGACATCATTAACGAGCTGCAGATCGGCGACAAAGTGCCGGTTAACGCCAATAACGAGCTCCATGCCAGCATTTCGCTGCCCAGGCTGAGATTTCCTTTGCCATACATGATGTAATAGATCGGCGAAGCCAGCGCGAACAGGCAGAAGCACAGCGGCGCGCCGATATACAAAACGGTGTCCAGACAATCCAGAACATTCCGCCGCAGTTCTTTAAAGTTGCGGTTTTCCAGCGAAATTGTAACATACGGAACAATCCCGGTCGAAAAGCCTAAAGCCAGCACCTGCGGAATCGAGGTCAGCTTGTTGCACTGCACCTGAATGATGCCCAGCGCCAGCTTGGCGTCCTCATAACTGCTTCCGGCGGACGTCGCCGTATTGATAAAAAAGTTATTGTTGACAATATTCATACTGTTGCCCAATAACGCCGTGATCAGATACGGTAAGCCAAACAGAAGCAGCTCCTGAAACAGCTCGCCGACCTCCTTCGGCCGGCTTGTCTGATGCCGCGCCAGCTCCTTGATCGGCTGGTAATGCTTGCGATCGTAGATCAGGTAATACGCGATCGCCGCGATCGCCGCCAGCGAAGTGGACAACACCGCCATATATACGGCGAAAATATTGTTCATATCCAGAATATAAACAAAAAAAGCACCCAGCGCCAGGAGGGAAACAACCCGGGTCAGCTGTTCCAGCACCTGCGAGAACGCGTAAGATTTCAAATCTTTTAAACCCTGGTAAAACCCGCGGAATGAGCTGAGAAATGGCACGCAGACAACAGCCAGCGACAGGATCATGAAGACATTGCGCAGAATTGCGACATCCTCCGGGGTTTTCTTCGCCCCCAGCACCGAAGCCGCCAGCGGCCCGGATACCATGATGAACAAGACCGCCATGACAAATCCGCTTAAAAGCATCAGCGCCATCGACAGCTTGCGCACCAGAATGACGGTTTTATAATCCTCATTATTGGAATATTTTGCGACCATCGCCGCGACCGCGAACGGAATTCCGGCTGAACAGATACTTAACAGGATATCGTAATACGTATAGGCGACGCTGTAAAACGACATATTCGCTTCCCCGGCGATCGCTGTAAACGGGACGACATAAAGAAGTCCCAGTGCTTTGGAAATAAAGATCCCGGCCGAGCTGGTTAACGCCCCGGCGATCAACGATTGTTTTTTACCCTTGGTCATGATTACTCACTGTCGTCCTCATCCTCCGCCGGCAGATCGTCGTGCGTCTCTTCCGGCTCCGGCTGCGGGGTTTCGTTCTGATTTTCAAAATCCCCTGTCAGCTGCAGGTATTCACGAGTTTCCTTCAGTTTGGCGTAATCCTTCCACAGCACCAGCACATTCAAATTCACAGTCGGCGAAGCAGTCTCCCCGCTGGCCATCAAGCCCTTCACATAGCCCAGCTTGGGATAGACCTGATGGGGAATCAGCGAATATTCTTCATTTTCCAACAAACCGACCGACGGCGCGATCACTGCGGTTTGGGAATAATCCACCGCCTCGTCGATCACCAGCATCTCCACGTCAACCATGGCGACCTGCGGATTATCAAGAATGACATAATACCGGTAAGTACCGTCAGGAAGCTGGTTCATGACGACTTCGAGATCATAAAAATCCGATTTTTCCTGAAATCGGTCCATTTCCATAATGGATTTATAGTAAGCAGTATACAGCTGCATTTTTTCCGTACTGATTTGATTCGGATCCTTTTTAGAACAACCGCCGATCACAAACAAGGCAGCGGCCATCAGGCAAAGTATCTGTCTGCGCATAAACAACACCTCCAGAGTATTATAACATAAGACGTTAAGCTTACAAAAGGATTAATTCCCGCTTTTGTCTCCATCCCGCCAAAATTCGTCCGGCCGCGCTTCAAAGTCCTGACTTGACACAACCCTCAAAGAGAAAAACTGAAGCAGATAGACGACCCTGGGGAACGACTTTCTCCCTGATGGTCTTTTCACTTCGCAAGATGGAAAGAAAAAGAAACTGCTTCTTTTCCCCAGCAGCCTGTGGAAGAATCAGTTTCTCCTTTGCTTTAGCGCTCGGCCTTTTTCTTGAAGGTCCGGCACAGCGTTTCATGATCGCAGCATGGCTGAATGCATTCGTCGCAGCCAACTTCAATCTTTTCAGCGGTGCATTCGCATTGCGTGTTGTATACGCAGGTCTTGACGTTGCACCCGATCCGGTTCTTATTCATCGTCATCGCCTCCCGCATTTATCCTTCCCGTTTCCGCCGATTTTATCCGGTAGACGACCATCCCGCTGAAACTGTACAGCTGTTCGGGTATCACGGAGAAATGCGAGGTTGCCAGCTGGACCGACAGGACGTCGTTTTCACTCAGCTCCGCCAGAAATTCGTTCAGGCTGTCGGTCAGGTCATCCTCATGCTGCTCGTCAAAGACTTTCACCTGGATCATGTCTCTCACCCTGCTTCAGCATACCCGCAGGCCCTGGGCGAAATTTGTCTAAAGCAGGGCGTGCTGCTGCATAAAATCATGCAGCGCCTGTTTTTCTGTCGGATCCAGCGGCACTAACGGCAACCGCACTACGTCTGTGCACCAGCCCTGCAGTGCGAGCATCGCTTTGATATCCGAAGGCGAGGAAACTTTGAAGATCTGATTGCTGACCTGCTTCAGGCACTGATCCAGTTCGGTGTTCTCCACGCCGTATTGATAATCTTCCCAGATCTTGACGATCATCCCCATGACGCAATGACCGGCAACCGAAACGATCCCGCTGATCCCCTCGCGCAAGCCTTCCAGAAAGTATCCGTCTTCCCCGCTGAGAATCTGCACCTGATCATTGGCCATCAAGATTGCCCTGACCATCTCCATGTCGTGGCACGCCTGCTTCAAAGCCCGGATCTGGGGATAATCCTGAGCCAGACGGATCACAGTTTCAGCGCTTAACGCCACGCCGGAGCGCTTGGGTACATTGTAAAGCATGAGCGGTTTCTCACTGACGCGGGCGCACGCCGCGAAATGGGCGTATAACCCCTGCTGGGACGGCCGGACATAATACGGACACACAAGCATGATTCCGTCGACCGGTTCCGTATTGACCCAGCGGATGAGATCCAGCGTCTCTGCGGTATTGTTGGTCCCGCATCCCATCCAGACGCAAACCCGCCGATCACTCTGCTTCAGCACGCAGCGCAGCACCTGTTGTTTTTCTTCCCGGGTTAAGGCGCTGGCCTCCGCCGTCGTTCCGCATACGACAAACCCGTCGCAGCCCTCCGCAATCAGCTTTTCGACGAGGTTGCTTAACGCGGTTAAATCAACCTCCCCGGATTCCGTCATCGGCGTGATCAGCGCCGTCATGCAATGGCCCAGCTTCATTGTGATCCCTTCCCTTCCAATAACAGCGGCTGAATCTGGCGGTCTTCCAGCGCGGCCTGCAGCGTGGCTTCGATCAAGCGCCAGTCGCTGACCAGACTGTTCGGTTTATGCACGTAGTCATCCTGTCCAAACGGCACGAAAAACAGATGCCGCAGCTGTTTCAGTCGCAGCAGGTTAACCCCCGAAAGACCGAGAAAATCATTGGACGCAATGCCCAGCACCAGCGGTTTCTGATTGCGCAGTAACGCTTTGGCCGCCAGGGTGACGGGCGTATCGTAAATTCCCAGCGCCAGCTTGTTCAGCTCGGTGGCCGTTATCGGCGCGATGACCATCGCGTCAAAATGGTCGATCGGGCCGGTGCGCTCGGCTTCCTGCAGCGTCGTCATCACCGGCTTGCCCGTCAGACTCTCCAGCTGTTTTACCCGCGCGGCGGCCGTGCCGAAACGGGTATCCAGACGCGCGGTATTCTCGCTTAAAATCATCGTAACAGGCCAGCGTTCAACCATGTCCGCCAGCTGTTCGATGACTGCGGCATGATTGCAGAAGGATCCGCACATTCCCCATAGAAGCTTCATCGTTTCACCTCTTTCAAAATCACGTCGGCCAGGATTTCACCAGCGCTCTGCCACGCCACGATCCCCGGCAGCGGCGGCGCGGCGATGACGTGCGTATCCTTGCGTTTATACACGCGTTCGCTGACGCCGACCGCCCGCGAAGCGATATCAATGATCAACGGCTGTGTCTGCCAGCCGGCCACCATCGCCTCGCTGATCACCTCGATGGGCGCGGTGTTGATCACGACCGGCCACGGCTGCTGAAACTGCCATTCCTGCAAAGGGATGAAAGCGTACGGCAGCAGCGCGGATTCAGGATGCGCATGCGCGGAAACAATCCTGACTTTTAGCCCCAGCTGATGAAACAGTCCGGCAATCGCCCGGCCGCAGTGCCCGAAGCCGATCACATCGTAACGATATTCCGCCAGCGAGCGCGGCGTATTCTGGATCACCATCGCTAAAATTCCCTCCGCCGTTAACGCCGCGTTGGCCGCGACGACCTCCTCCCGTGCTAAAAGTGAGATCACCGTCTGCGGCAGCTTCTTAATGTACGGCGTGATCACTCCCGTAAAAATCAACGTTTCCTTGCGCAGCGACGCAAAGAAATCCTTCATGCAATACCCTCGTTTTTTGAGTTCGATAAATCCGTCGTCGCTGACGCCCTGAATCGGCAGGATGACCAGATCCATTCTGTTCGCCATCCGTTCGATCTGTTCCATGTCTTTTTCACACCGGCCTTCCTGGACCTGAATCCCGGCCGACCGTAAACGCTGAATGATAATTTCCATTCGCTGGTCATTCACAAACACGACCGCTTTCATGGATGCACCTCCTCTTGTATCCCATTCTATGACAAAAAAAAAGAAGGGTTCCTGTCCCTTCGGTCCTTGCCGAGGGAAACGAACCCTTCCTGATCTTTCAACGCTTTTTCAGCCCGATGACCTCTCGCCCTTTCCAATCTTGTTCTTAATGACAATCTTCTCTTTTTTGCGCGGGATTGCGATTATTGAAAGTCGCAGACAAAATAGTTCTTCTTGCCTTTGCGCAGAATCGTAAATTCCTGATTAAATGCCTCGCTGCGGCAGACCGGCGTCATCGGATCCGTCACCTTTTCACCGTTGACCTGAATGGAACCGCCCACGATCCACTCGCGGCCTTCGCGCTTGCTTTTCGCGATGCCGCTCGCCACCAGCACGTCCAGTAACGGCTGCTTGTCCTCAATCGTAAAGCGCGGCATGTCGGAAATCCCCTGCTTCAGCTCCTCCACGGTCAGATCCCTGAGGTTGCCGCCAAACAGCGTCTGCGCGATTTTAATCGCAGTGTTGTACGCTTCTTCGCCATGGATGAACGTGATGACTTCCTTCGCCAGCGTCTTATGCGCTTCGCGTAAATGCGGTTCCGTCCGGTTCTTTTCTTCCAGTGCTTCGATTTCCTCCCGGCTTAAGAAAGTTAAAAATTTCAGGTAATCAATGACCTTGCTGTCCTCGGAGTTGATGAAGAACTGGTACATTTCATAAGCCGACGTCTTGTTGATATCCAGCCAGATCGCATGACCGTTGGTCTTGCCGAACTTCGTGCCGTCCGACTTGGTTAACAGCGGCATCGTAAAGCCATAAGCTTCCTGTCCCGTCTTCTTGCGGATCAGCTCAATCCCGGCCGTGATGTTGCCCCACTGATCCTGACCGGCCACCTGCAGCGTGCAGCCCTTGTTTTCATGCAGCCACCAGAAATCCATCGCCTGCATCAACATGTAAGAGAACTCGGTATAGGTGATGCCGGCGTCCAGACGGCGGCGCACGATATCCTTGTTCAGCATGTAATTGATATTGAAGTATTTCCCATAATCCCGCAGAAAGTCAATGAAGTTGATGTCCTTGTACCAGTCGTAGTTGTTGACGACCTCAAAGCCGAAGACTTTCTCCGCCTGCTTTTTCAGGCATTCATAGTTGTGATTGACTTCTTCTTTTGTAACCATCGGCCGTTCCGCATCCGGCTTCGGATCGCCGATCAGCCCGGTGCCGCCGCCGACCAACAAGATCGGATTGTGTCCGGCGTCTTTTAAACGCTTGCTGATGAGAAACGATGAGAAATGCCCGATGTGCAGACTATCCCCGGTCGGATCTGTCCCAATATAAAACGTCATGCCTCCGGCGTTCAATTTCTCCCGCAACTCCGGCGAGCTGACATCTTTGATCAATCCCCGCCATTCCAGTTCTTCATAGATACCCATTTGATTTTTCCTCCTTCAAAATAAAAAGACGCCCCCATAAGGACGTCTTTGCGCGGTACCACCTTAATTCATATCCCTTGGTTTCTCAGGATATGCTCTTCTTCATAACGCCGAAGTCCGCGTCCTATCTTTGCCATAGGAGGCTCCGAGGTGTATTCCCCTTTTCCTGCTGCCTTTTCGCACCACCCAAAGGCTCTCTTCCAGCATTCCAAGGCTACTCTTTCTCTTCCCAGCCTGTTAGAGCTATTATAGCCGCAGACCGGTGAAGATGTCAATCACAAAGTCGACTGCCGCGGTGTAAACAGATAGCTCAATTCAATTTCTTTGTCGATATCGTCGGTATTTTCCTGCAGCATCTTCGTCATGACGCGCATCGAAACCGCGCCCAGATCATAGGACGGAATCGCAAAGCTGGAAATCTGCGGCCGCATCATCGAATTGTATTTCGTGTCGATGACGCAGACAATTTCCATTTCCTTCGGAATGTCGATGCCGTTTTCCTTGGCCGCGTTGACGACTGCGATCGCCTGCGAATCCCGGTTGGCGATAATCAGGTCATGCTTGTGATCCTGCAGATAATCCTTCATGAAGTCATACGACGTGCGGTACTGACCCGGAATCTCCAGATAGCCGTTGAATTCCAGACCTTTGGTTGCATACGCTTTCTTCGCGCCGTTGATCATCTGATCAATGGAATAGCCGTTTTTGCGGTCCTGAATAATTGCGATGTCACGCTTGCCGCCTTCCAAATACTTCATGACCAGCTCATAAACGGCGTTCTCAATGTCGACGTAGACCGAGCTGATCTTGGCGTCGGACACCTTGTTGCCGATAATCACGATCGGTACGTTGTATTTGGTCAGCGTATTCAGTTCTTCGCGCATCAGCTTGTCGTTATAAATGACGACGCCGTCGACCCGGGACTTAATGATATTTTCAATGATATCGTTGATCTCGTTGATGCCTTCGGTCGTCGTGTGAAGCATGATGTTGTATTTATAGATTTTCGCGACGTCCAACAGTCCGTTGATGATCTGGCCGGTATACGTGAAGCTGGCCTCCGGAATCACCAGCGCGATCGTCGTCGTCTTCTGCAGAGCCAGCCCCTGCGCAATCGCGTTCGGCTTGTAGCCCAGTTTTTCAATCGCTTCCTCGACCTTTTGCTTGGTTCCGCCCTTAACGACGTTGCTCCCGTTGATGACGCGGGATACCGTGGCCAGGGAAACGCCGGCTTCGTTAGCTACATCATAGATTGTTACTCTCTTCATGCTCTGCACTGTTCTCCTTTTCTTCTTCGTTTTCCGGTTTGGCTTCCGGTTCAGCTTCCGCGGCCGGCTGCGGTCTTAACCAGTTTTTCAGCGCGTCGACCGTCTTTTCCGCGACGTCGATCGTCACATCCTTGGCTTTTTCAATATTCTGCTGCACTTCCGGCTTGCTTGTAAAGTCCTTCACAGCACGCTGTCCTTTTTCAACCAGAGCGGCTGTGCCGTCTTTGATCTGATCGACTTTTTCCATCAGATCTTCATTGTTTTTCAGCTCGTCCAGTCCGCTCTTAACGCAGCAGGATACCTTTTCACTGACGTCGCTGACTGATTTTTTGATATCCTCAACGGCTTTGTTCAGCTTCGGATCCGTCTTGATGTCGTTAAACAGCCGCTGAGATTCCGCTACGGCCTTATCGGTCGTGGCTTTGACCTGGCTCATCGTTTTGCGGTAGGTGTCGCTGTCCTGAACCTGAGCCGTTAACAATTTCAGCTGATCGATACCCTGATTCAGAATTTCGATGGCTTTCTTCGCCGCTGCCTGGATCTTTTCCTTGACTTCCGACGACTGCTGACTGCCGGCGTCTTCCGCCTCACGGTTGATTTCTTCGATCTGTTTTTTCAGATCCTCTACCGTTTTTTCCACTTCTTCGTCCACTCGTTTGTTTTCGTCACTCATGTTCTGTTCCTCCTTCACTCTGAGTTTTAGGTTCGTCGCTTTCCGTCGGGACTACTGCCGCGGGTTCCGGCTGCGGCGCCGGTTTCTTCTTCGCTGAGCGCGCGGCGGCCGCCTCCCTGGCGCTGTCGAGATTCCCGGCCATAAAACCAGCCATATTTTTGACAGCTCCCACAGCACTTTCCTGAACCTGGTCAATCGTTGAAGATAGCCGGACCACTGTGTCCAAGGGCGCCTGAAGCTTGTCAATGCTTTTATCTACCCCCTCCATCGCGGAACCCGCCTTCTGAACCATGACCGTTAATTCCTTAATAAATGTGACGCAATGGCGCAATAAATAAATAAGAAAACAAAGTACAGCGACCCCCAGAATCGGGACCAGCTGTACTGAAACTTTATACATGGCCGCCAATAGTTCGTCCATCAAAATCACCTCAAGTGTATTATACTCAATTATGAAAAGATTTTCAATAAATTTGATAGCGCTTAACCTTGCGATTGTTCAGAAAATTGTATTGAAGCTGATAAAAGATGGAAATGACGGGCTTTTCTCACGTTTCGACAGATATCCGGAATGTGAAGATTCGGCGAAACTTTTGCACGGATTTGTTTTCTACCCTGTTTCGTTCCCTTTTTGAACTTCGTCAAAGCATGCTCAACAGCCAATATAATAAAGATCCCGACTCGCTGGAATCAGGATCTTGTACGCTGTTTCGGATTGATTTAAATCAGATGATATTCTTCCAGCAGTTCTTCGATCACCGTGCCCTGGATTTTTTTCAGACCTTTCTTTTCAAGCCAGTGAACCAGCCACGGCACCTTGATGTCTTCCAGCTTGCGGCCATCCAGCATCTTATAGGTCGAATCCATCAGTATGCGGACATCGTACACCGAGTTGAAGACCTCTGGCACGCCGCGATCAACATTTAAGAGCGTATAGACCGCTTCCATGCCGGTGCGGACAGAATATTCCGTGGTGAACACCGTATCGCGGACGGTATCGGCAAATTGTCCGATGAATGCAAAGTTCACGCAGCCCTCCGGGACAACCTTCGGGCGATCGCCTGCTGTGCGCGGCATGAAGAAGGCGGTGATATACGGCATCATGCATGGGATGCAGCGGGCGGAATTAACCGCCATGTCATGAATCTGATCCTCTGGCACGCCCAGATGATACAGCCATTCCTCCGTGATTTCCGTACCGGTGCACTCGCGCATCGGCTTCTTCACGTAGTTGCCCGGAACATCGCCGAACAGGCCGTAAACCCAGACGACCAGCTGGTCCTTCGGCTGATCCTTGAAATGCGGCTGGCGGTTCAGCGTGTAGCTCATCAGCCAGTTGGAATCCTTGACGGTGATGATACCGCCGGTGACGACCTTGCCGCTGAACGGATCACGCTTGCAGATCTTCTGGATATACGGCGGGATGCGGTCGTCCAGCGTGGTGACGGTCGCAGATTCCCAATAGGTCTTATCGGTCTGCGTGCAGAATTTATCCGGATGTCCAAACGCCGGATCCTGCGCCGCGATGTTGCGCCACAGCTGCCAGCAGCCGCCGTTTTCAGTGTTGAACTGCGGTGCGTGGTCATTGTCGCCCAGACTGGAATTTTCCGTGCAGCTGCCGTTGGTCACGAAGACAAGATCGTTTTCCGTCAGCGGGATCGTGATTTCCCGGCCTTCCCTGACGCAGACGATTCGGCGGGCCACCTTCTTTTCCCCGGTGATCTCAAATTCCACATTGGTCACGCGCGTCTCATAGTCAAACTGCACATGATGCTCTTCCAGATATTTTACCATCGGCAGGATCAGGGATTCGTACTGATTGTACTTCGTAAATTTCAGCGCGGAGAAATCCGGCAGGCCGCCGACGTGATGGATGAAGCGCTGGATATACAGCTTCATTTCCAGGGCTGAATGCCAGTCCTCAAACGCGAACATCGTGCGCCAGTACAGCCAGAAATTACTGGAGAAGAATTCGTCGTCGAAGACGTCGGTAATCTTTTTGTCATAGAGATCCTCGTCCTTCGTGAAGAACAGCTTCATGATCTCCATCGCCGCTTTGTCGCTCAGACCGAATTTGCCGTCAGTATGCGCATCTTCGCCGCGGTTGATCGTCGCACGCATCAGCGAATAGTTCGGGTCGTCCTTGTTGAGCCAGTAGTATTCGTCCAGTACGGAAACGCCTTCGGTTTCTAAGGACGGAATGGAACGGAACAGATCCCACAGACATTCAAAGTGATTTTCCATTTCCCGGCCGCCGCGGATGATGAAGCCCTTCTGCGGATCCTTGATCCCATCGCAGGCGCCGCCGGGCAGCTTGCCTTCCTCCAGAATATGGATGTGCTCGCCCTTCATCTGGCCATCGCGGACCAGGAAACATGCCGCGGACAAGGCCGCCAGTCCCGAGCCGACCAGATATGCGGACTTGTTGTCAACCCCTTCCGGCTTGCGCGGATGTGCAAATGCTTCGTAGTTACCATTGCTGTAATACATTCTCTTTCTTCCTCCTGTTTGTTTTTTTCTAACCGTCTTCAGCTTACTTCTTCCTGACCTCTGCCGCCATAGACACCGCCAAGGGCCTGTATAAAATTCCGACAGACAAAAAAATCTGTCCTGATTTTAGCCAAAAACGAACAAATGTCAAAAAACAGGAAAGACAGAACGGGCTTGTAGAAAACATCTCTGTTTCTTTCCCTATTTTCAAAATCGGCTATTCTCCTTCTCTTTTTACGTTTCCTTCACACCGAACAAAGTCAGCACAAAAAAAATCAGGATTGCATTGCCGCAGCGATGCGTTCCTGATTTGTTCGTTTATCAAATTTTATTACAATTTCTGTTTAACCAGCCCGCTTAAGCCGTAGATGTCCTTGCTGGACATAAACAGATAAACCGCCGGTGCCAGTTTGGCCAGCTCCGCAGCGCCCTGTTCATCTTCGCTTAAGATTTTAGAGCCGGGAATCCGTTCCTGAAGATAGGTAATGTCGATATCAATGCCGTCTTCCTTATCATCAATACTCGTAAAATCACACAGGTAAACCTCATCCGCCTTTTTCAAGGCCGCTGCGAAATCATCGGCGAAATGAAAAACGCGGGAGACGCGGTGCGGCTTAAAGATCGCGATCAGCCGCTTGCCCGGAAAACGTTTGCGGGCAGCGTCAATCGTAATCGACACCTCGGTCGGATGATGGGCGTAGTCGTCGACAAAGACGTTCTCGCCATGCTTCTCAATCGTGAAGCGGCGTTTTGTCCCCTTAAACGATGCCAAGCCCGGCTCGATCTGTTCAGCGGTATACCCCTCTAACAATCCCAGCGCGATCACGCCCAGGCTGTTCCACAACAGATGCCGGCCGACAAACGGCAGATCGAAATGTCCCTGCAGCTGGCCTTGAAACAGCACGTCAAAATGCATGTCCTCGCTGGTTTCCACGATATTGACCGCCTGAAAATCGTTGCCGTCTTCAACGCCGTAATAATAATGCGTCACCGCCGGATCAATCCGCAGCGCTCTGACCTTCGGATCATCGCCGAACAGAACCAGACCTTTTTTTACCTGGCAGGCGAATTCCTCATAGGCTTTGGCGTAATCCGCTTCGGTTTTAAAATAATCGACGTGATCCAGATCGGCATTGGTAATGATCGCGTAATCCGGATGATACGCCAGAAAATGCCGCCGGTACTCGCAGGCTTCAACCGCCAGATATTGGCTGTCCGGATGAATTTCCCCGGAACCATCGCCGATCAGATGTCCGGTCGGCGCAATTTCATCCATCATCGCCGCCAGCATCCCGGTCGTCGTCGTCTTGCCATGGCTGCCCGCCACGCACAGACTCGTATAGTCTTTCATCAAGGCGCCTAAATACTCATGATACCGATAACAGGTCACAGTCGGATTGGACCGCGCCGCCGCGACCTCCGGAAAATCTTCTTTGAAGGCGTTGCCGATAATCACCGTCATTCCATCCTGAATATTCGCCGGATCAAACGGCAGGATCGGAATACGCCGCGCGATCAACGGATCCTCTGTGAAGAAATGCTTCGTCAAATCCGAGCCGGAAACTTCCATGCCCAAATCGTTGAGAATGCAGGCCAGCGCCGCCATGCCCGTTCCCTTGATGCCGATAAAAAAGACCATAACAACACCCTTTCTACGAATTCAGATCGTCGTCAAACAAACTCAGGTTCTGCGAAACAACCGTCTTGTCAGAGCCTTCCTCCTCATTCTTACGATCAGCTTCTGCTTCCTGCGGTTTCTGAAGCAGCTCGTCCAGCGACACGTTGATCAGCGGTTCTTCTTTGACGGCGGCCGCGGGTTTATCCAGACGCTCCGCAATCTCTTCGACCTTATCTTCCTGCGGTTTATCCATGCCGTAAATCGGTGAAATTACGGTTCCCAGCGAGCTTTTAACCGGGCTGACCTTCTTCGCCGCCGGCGTCTTGGCCGGCTGGCTCTTTTCCCCGAGCACGCCGAAAATCGGCGAGATCACCGGCGTAAATTCATAATCTTCCTTCGGTTCCACGCGGACCGGCTTCTTCTTCACCGGCTTGTCTTCCGCAATCGTCATTTTTCCCAGCTTGCTGGAAGGTTCCTTTTTGACCGCGGGTTCCTTTTCTTTTTCTTTCTCTTTCCTGGTATCCAGATATACTGCCTTGACTTCCTGCGGAAGCGGAACCGCCGGCTTGGCCTCAGGCTTGACCGCGGGTTTGGCTGGATTGCTGCGGCGAACCGGAACCGGTTCTTCCTCAACCTCGTCAACGACTTCTTCTTCAAAAATCAACGACATTAATTTTTTTATCATACGGGATCATCCTGCCTTTTCATTCTATTCATCCTTGCGGATATTGTTGCCTATTCGCCATCCGACGGCGTTTGAATATCGTCGTCGTTTTCATTCAGCGGCAGATCGTCGGCGCTGGTGCCATCGTCGAAGGTTTCGCCGCTCTGATCAATATCGCCGCCGGTATGCGCCGGTTTGTTCGGCATCATTTCCTCCAGCCGGCCGTTTTCCGGAATTTCATCTTCAAACAGATTCAGGTTTTCTTTGACGTAATTAATTTTTGTCCGTGAGGAATAAGTTTTGAGTACGGCATCCTCGTCGACTTCAGCTGTACGGGCGATCTTGATCATTTCTTTCGCCAGCGCCGGCGCGCCTGTCTCATTGCTTAATCCGGTAAAGGTAAAATACGGGGTTTTGACCATGACCAGCAGCTGACCGTTCGCCGAAGGCAGCAGCCCTGCGATATATTTCTGCGTTCGCCCCTGGATATCGGTGAACTCGCCTTCGCTGACGCTTATCCACGCCTCGCTCTGGGGCAGGATCACACTTTCAGATTGATCATAGAGCTTGACGTTGACGATTTCGGCAACGTTGAGATTCATAATGAATTCCTGGTTATCAAGAACGAAGACGTTGGAGGAGGCCGTCGAGCTTCGGCGTCCCACACCCGGTTCGGCATAATAACTGTACAGATCTTTCACGTTATCCGCATGGACGTTGATCGTCAGCGTGCTGGCTTGCATGCAGGCCGCCTGCAGCCGGCTGTCCAATCCTCCCTGAGCGCTGCAGCCGCACAAACACAGGCAAAACAGAAGCAGCGTGATTTTGCGCATGAGAGTCCTCCCTTCGTTTTGTTTATTCTATCATGTTTCCCTGTTTTTTTAAATGGCTTTCTTCTGCCAAACTGCGCGGTAAATCGGCTGGCCCAGGTCCATGAATTTTTGTTCGTATTCCGTAATCGCGTCTTCCGGATGGGGCTGACGGCGGAAATCGACGCTGACCTCGCACAGCCGCCAGTTTTCTTTGGAAAATTCTGTCAGGGAAAACTCAAACAGCTTCGGGTTGTCGGTTTTCATGATCACCTGGCCGTTTTCATTCAGCAGCGTTTCATATTGCTTTAAAAACCGGGCGTGCGACAGCCGCCGCTTGGCATAACCGCTTTTCGGCCACGGATCGGAAAAGTTCAGATGGATGACGTCGACCTCGCCCGGGGCAAACCAGGCGCTGATCTGATCGGCATCCTGAGCGATGAACGCCATGTGTTCATGCGGCTGGGCCAACGCTTTTTTTACGGCCACCGCGGCGACGTTATGTTCTTTCTCAATCCCGATCCAGCCTTCTTCGGGGTTCATCGCAGCCATTCTGGTAAAATAATCGCCCTTGCCGCTGCCGATCTCAATTCGCAATCGGGAACAGTCCAGCAGTTTGTGCCACTGACCAGCCCGTTCTTCCGGTTTTTCGATAACAAAATCAGTATTTTCCTTTAAAAAGGGTTCTGCCCAGGATTTTTTTCGCATTCTCATTGTCGGATCCTCCTTTGGAATAAAACAGCGGATCAGATTTGACCCGCTGTCAGCTTATTGTTCTCGCTTCCGGAACACGCGTTTTTCGCCATCCCGGCGATCGCGCGCAGCCCGTTTCGCCCGCTGTTCTTCGTCCCAGCCTTCCGGCTTTTCCATCAAGTCGCGATGGGAAACGTTGACGCGGCCTTTCTCGTCAATCTCGGTGACGACGACCTTGATGACGTCGCCCAGTTTCAGCACATCTTCCGGTTTTTCAATCCGCTTGTAATCAATCTTCGATACATGAAGCAGACCGTCGGTGCCCGGGAACAGCTCGACAAACGCGCCGAACTTCTCCAGCCGGACGACCTTGCCGTCGTAAATTTCCCCGACCTTGGCCTCGCGGATAATCTGGTTGATCGTATCTGCCGCCTTCATGATCGCATTCTTATCGCTGTGATAGATGACAACCGAGCCATCGTCTTCAATATCAATCTTGACATTGTCGCAGTCCGCGATGATCTGATTGATCATCTTGCCGCCGGTGCCGATGACTTCGCGGATCTTATCGACCGGAATCATCATGCGGTACATCTTCGGTGCGTACGGGCTGACCTCCGGACGCGGTTCGCTGATCGCCGCCATCATGTTCGCCATGATTTCAGCGCGGCCTTTTTTGGCCTGCGCCAGCGCTTCCTCCAAAATCGCGCGGTTGATGCCGTCGATCTTGATGTCCATCTGCAGCGCGGTAATCCCCTTCGGCGTACCCGCCACCTTGAAGTCCATATCGCCATAGTGATCTTCCATGCCCTGAATATCCGTCAATACGGTGTAATGCTCGTCGCTGGTCTTGATCAGACCCATCGCCACGCCCGCGACCGGCGCCTTGATCGGAACGCCCGCGGACATCAGCGCCATCGTGCCGGCGCAGATCGAAGCCTGGGAGGAGGAACCGTTGGATTCCAGCACTTCCGCGACTAACCGGATCGTGTATGGGAATTCTTCCTCGCTTGGAATGACCGCCGACAGCGCTCTTTCACCTAGGGCGCCATGCCCGATTTCACGCCGTCCCGGAGAGCCCATCCGGCCCGTTTCCCCGACGGAATACGGCGGGAAGTTATAGTGATGCATGAACCGCTTGGTTTCAATTTCCGTCAGATCGTCGATGATCTGGTTGTCGCCCAGCGCGCCTAAGGTACAAGCCGAGAGCACCTGCGTTTCACCGCGGGTAAACATCGCCGAGCCATGCACGCGCGGAAGCAGATCGACTTGCGAATTCAACGGACGCAGTTCGTCGACAGCACGGCCGTCCGGACGGATCTTTTCTTCGGAAATTAAACGCCGGACTTCATTCGCCACGATTTCCGTGCAGTAAGCGCGGACCTGCTTGACTGTTTTATCCTTCAATTTTTCGCTTGCGTATTCACGGGCTTCGAACAGCGCCGCCATCTCGTCGGTAATCTCGTCGATCTTGCCGTAGCGTTCCAGCTTCAGCTTGATCGAAACTGCTTCGATCAGACGTGCTTTCGCCAATTCGTCGATCTCCGCCTTGATTTCTTCCGGCACGACGTCCAGCTTGATTTCCATCTTCGGCTTCGCACACTTTGCAATGATCTGTTCCTGGAATTCGCACAGCATCTTGATGTGATCGTGACCGAACATCAGCGCGTCGATCATCTCTTCTTCGCTGACTTCCTTCGCCCCGGCCTCGACCATATTGATCGCGTCCTTGGTTCCGGCAACCGTCAGATGAATGTCGGATTTTTCCGATTCCTCCACGGAAGGATTGATCACAAACTTGCCGTCAACGCGGCCGACGATGACCCCGGCGATCGGACCGTTGAACGGAATGTCAGAAATGCACAGCGCACAGGAAGCGCCGAACATGGCGGCCATTTCCGCCGAGCAGTCCTGATCGACGGACAATACCGTGTTGACGACCTGAACTTCGTTGCGGAAACCTTCCGCAAACAGCGGACGGATCGGACGGTCGATCATCCGGGCGGTCAGCGTCGCATGTTCGCTCGGCCGGCCCTCGCGGCGTAAAAAGCCGCCTGGAATCTTACCGACGGAATACAGCTTTTCTTCAAAGCTGACCGTCAGCGGGAAGAAGTCTGAATCTTTCGGAGTATGGTTGGCAGTAGCGGTTGACAACACTACTGTATCTTGGTAACGGACTACGACAGCTCCACCTGCCTGTTTTGCGATTTCTCCGGTTTCAATCGTCAGATTGCGGCCGCAGAAGTCGAATGTAAATACCTCTTTCGCCATTTGTTCACCTCATTAAATGTTAACCTTTACAATTTTATCACAGTTTCTGCGTAAATCATAGAATAGTTTAAGACAAAATACCGCCATTTTTTGAGGTTTTCTCAACCGGGGAAATATGGCTGACGCCAAAACAAAGAAAAAGCCCCCCTTGCGGGGAGCGATTCCTGCGTTATTTTTAAAGTTCAGTCTTCCACAGACCGTGCAGGTTGCAGTATTCGTAAACCGCCAGCGGCTTGCCTTCACCGATCTCAAAGACAGCCTTCGGTGCATCGGACGGGGTCAGATGGCGGATCTGTACGCCTTTGTCCGTTTCCAGCAAAATCCATTCGATATAATGCGCATCGGTCATCGGATGCTCAACGCTGCCGACAACGACTTCGATCTTGCCTCCGTTCACAGTGACCGCCGGCAGATGTTTCTCCAGCGCCGCTTCCGTGGTGTTGGCGATCAGCTCGTGCATTTCCTCGCCGCAGCAGATCATCGGTACATATGAATCGTGCAGAACATAGGTCATATTTCCGCAGTGGTTGCATCGTAAAATTTTCATTCAACAGTCCTCCTTTTGACTTGATGAGTTCATTGTACTAAGAAAGGCTCAGACGTGCAACGAATATGCCCGCGATCTTTCGGATCCGAACAAAAGCAGGTTTCATCGCCAGCTTGAATCTTCCCCGCTGTCAAGTAAAAAAAGGACCTTCCCCAAAGGGAAAGTCCGCGGTTTTCCTTATGCGCCAGCGATCTGGTAATTATCGTCCTGAATCTGAATCTGATCGTCGCCCAGAATGAAATAATGCGGGTAATGATAAAGCAGATTCTGATTGACGAAAGAAATGCCGCCGATCAGCTGATTGACCTGTTCGATCGAAGTCCGGCGCATCAGATCGGCAATGTAATTGAAGTCGGTCTTCTGCGTCTTGTATTCCTCATCCGCAAACGTATAAATCTTCTCTTCCGGGATAAAATGCGTCAGCCGGCTCAGCGGTTTGACGACGTTGCGGGCGTATGCCGGGGCGCTGACTGCGTAGCCGTTCATGCTTAACGGAGTGCCGATCTCAACGACCGCTTTCAAGATTCTGGCATTGCCGATGACTTTTTGAAAGTCCTCGTCGTTGACGTTGATGACAAACTTTCTCCCTTCCGCAAACTGACGGATATGATACTCATTCTGGAAAAACAGATACAGATGATGATTCAGGACGTCTGCCAGCTCCTGCTTGACAGGCTCATAGCCAATCCAACCGCCAAAATCGTTGACATCCACGATTTTAATGCCGTACATGACCTGTTTCATCGAACTTCCTCCTTTGCGACCTTCTGTCAGAAGATCTCTTTCTGTCTTCATTATAGTCTTTTTCAACCGCTTTTCCAGTTAATTTGATAAACATTTCACATTATTTGTCAATTTTTTTAACATGAGGAAGAGAACAGGAAACGCGCGCAATCTCTTTCCTGTTATTCAAAACTGGCAAGGCTCACCCCACAGCCTCGGCAGCCGGCATTGCCTATTTTTCTGACTCGGCTTCCGCGATCAGCGCCGCTTTCTGCGCCCGCGTCAGCTTCTTGATCGCCGCTTCCTGTTTCAGCGCGGCGGATTTATCAATAAACGCTTTCGCATAGGCCACCCGCACCGGCGGGTGGGAACGGGTATATTTGGCGCCCCGGCCTGCGCAATGCGCCGCGAAGCGTTTTTCGACGTCGTTGGTCCAGCCGGTGTAATAGCTGCCGTCCGCACATTCCAGAATATAGACCCAGGCGCTCATCATTCCACCGATTTCAGCGATTCCACCATCGGGATCGCACGCAGCTTGGACTTCATGACCTGATTGACGATCACTGCGAACAGCATCGTGATGAGGACGGAAATCACATAGCTCTGCGGCAGGATGACGCGGCCGAACATGATGTTGTCCAGCTCGACCACGACCATGATCGTCAAATGCAGAATCTTGCCCAGCCCTAACCCGAGCAGAGAACCGATCAGGGTCAGGATGATATTTTCTTTATAAACATAGGTGTTGACTTCCTTGTTATAAAAGCCCAGCACTTTCAGCGTCGCAATTTCGCGCAGCCGTTCGCTGATGTTGACATTGGTCAGATTGTACAATACGACAAACGCCAGCATCCCCGCGGAGATGATCAGCACCAGCACGATATAATTCAGACTGCGGATCATGTTGTTGAAGTTATCCTTGATCCCGGTATAAAACGACAGCGAGCTGATCTTCTCATTCTTTAACAGTTCCTGACCGCTGCGCTGCTCCGCGTCGTCAATCTGGGGGTTGAATTTCAGGAAAACGGCGTTGCTTTGGGCACGCAGATCGTAGGTTTCTTTATAGGCGTTGGCGTTCATGTACACGTAATGGTTGAGATAGTTTTCCGCGATCCCGGTAATTTCGACATTCCGGCGCAGTTCCTTCTCATTTTCCAGCTCGATCGTGTCGCCGATATGCAGATTCATGTCGTTCGCCATTTTCTCCGTGATCACCACGCCGCTATCCTTCAGCCGCAGCTCTTCCTGCGGCTGTTTGCGGGGATGCAGCGACACGAAATCGCGGAACCGCTCCGGATCGGAGGTCACGACCAGCGTCACCTCCGTGCTGTCATTGCCCTGGTAGACGACAGCGTTGGACTGGTACACATCCAGCGAATCGTCGATCATGTCCAGGCTGGAAATCTGATCGAAGACCTGTTGCTTCTCAGTCTCATCCAGATCTTTTTGCAGCGATGCGATCCCCTGATATTGGAAGATTTCGCCGAATTGGGAATTGACAATCCGGCTGATCGAATCCTTGATGCCAAAGCCGGCGACCAACAGCGCCGTACATCCGGAAATGCCCAGCACCGTCATGAAGAAGCGTTTTTTGTACCGGAACAGATTGCGCGCGGTGACCTTGGAAGTGAAGGAGAAGCGCTTCCATACAAACGTCATCCGCTCGATCAGGATCTTCTTGCCCAGCTTTGGGGCTTTCGGCCGCATCAGCAGCGCCGGAGTTTCAATCAATTCCTTATAACAGGCCGCAAACGCCGCCAGCGTCGTCACCAGTACCGACGCCGCGGTAGAGCCGATCATCAGCGACAGCTGCGGCGTAAAGCTGACCGGGGGCAGCACGTACATCATGAGCCAGGCAGTATAGATGATCGCCGGGAAAGCAAACAACCCGACAGCCAGCCCGACCAGACTTCCGGTCAGACTCGCAAAGGCGGCGTAGAACACATACTTGAACGCGATCTGCCCGGTCGTATAGCCCAGCGCCTTCATCGTCCCGATCTGCGAGCGCTGTTCGTCGACCATCCGGGTCATCGTCGTCAGACAGACCAACGCCGCGACTAAAAAGAAGAACACCGGGAACACCTTGGCGATCGCGGCCATCCGGTCGGCGGCGCCCTTGTAATCCATATAGCTGTAATGCGACTGGCGGTCGAGAATATACCACTTGCCCTGTTCGATCTGTTCGATCTTATTCTTCGCCAGTACCAGCTCCTCGCGCGCATCCTCCAGCTTTGCTTCACCTTCCGCTTTGTTGAGCGCCAGATCAATTTCACCCTGGGCGACTTCTTTCTGCCCTTGCTTCAGCTTGGCTTCTCCTTCGGCAATCTGCTTATCGGCTTCCGCCTTGGCCTGCACCAGCGTCTGGCGCTGCTGCTCGATCTGGGCATTGGCCGAGACGATCTGTTCGTCGATCGTCTTGAGCACTGTTTCGGAGACTTCCAGTCCCTGATTGATCAGATCCAGCTGCGCCTGCGCCGTCGTAATTTCGGTTTCCAGCTGGGTTAACACGGCCAGTTCACCCTGCAGTTCCGTGATCCGGGCATTGACCAGAATCAGCTCACCGGGGATTTTTTCCAGCTCAGCCGCTTCCTCTTCACTCAGCGCCGGATATTTCTCCGGATCCGTCTGATTGAGCGCTTTTTTGGTTTCCAGCTCCACCTGACGGGTAGTTAAGTCGAGTTGTTTCTGCGTCTGCTCGTTCAGTTCCTGCTCAGCCGGAGCCAGCTCGGTCTGCTTGTCCGCCAGATTTTTCTGTTTTTCAGCAATCTGACTTTCCAGCGCCGCTTTCTGTTCCAGCGCCTGAGCGTTAGTGGTTTCATATTCTTTTTTCTTTTCATCGTAGGTGGCGACCAGCGTATCAATTTGTTTCTGGATCATCTCGATCTGCGCTTCACCCTGTTTCAGCTGCGCTTCGGCCATCGCCTTGCTTGAAGTCAGCGTCGCCTGACCGACTAACAGCTCGTCCTTGCCCTCCTGCAGCTTTTTTTCCGTTTTTTCAATCTCGGTATTGAATGTCGTCAGCGCTTCGTCGTATTCCGCCTGTCCATCCGTATATTCCTTCATCGCTTCGTCGACAATCGACTGCCGGCGCAGCTCTGCCCGTTCGCTGCCCAGCGTCGTCAGCGTTTCGCTTAACGGCTCCAGATAGTCGAAATAGTCCTGATTGTAGCTGTTGTATGGTTTCGCTCCGCGGGCTGTCAGATAGACGTCGGTATAGACCTCCATCGTGAAATCGTTTTTCGGCACGTACACATAGGTATCGACGCTGCCGGAGCCGATCGTACTTGTGCCCTTTTCGTAGGAAAGGTAGTACGGCGTGTTGACTGTTCCGACAATCGTGAACGTATCGCGGCTGAAGCTGTCATCCAGCGGATCGGAAGTGCCGCTTTCGATCTTGATCGTATCGCCGATCTTCATGCCGGACACGACGATCTTGCCATCCTCAATGACGCATTCGCCGCTTTTTTCCGGCAGCCGCCCGCTTGTCACGACCAGCTGGTTGATATAATCCGGATCCTGCGGATCAAGATGCTCCAAATCCAGCGCGTGAACTTTCAGCACCAGCTCCTTTGAGCCGATCCGGGTGATCACATCCTGCGTATAACTGGCCTGAACGCCTTGAACGCCCGCAACCTGACGCAGCTGGCGCACGTCGTCCTCGGTGATGCCGAAATTGGAAACGACGCGGTAATCCATTAAATTGTAATCGTCAAAATAGCGGTCGGCCGTGTATTTCATATCCGGCGCGGAAGCCAGAACGCCGGCGAAAAACGCGACGCCGATCGCGACGATGCCGAAGATTGAGAAAAACCGGCCCCTGGTTTTCCGGATCTCCCGCAACGTGTCTTTCAATAAAGGACTGCGCATGCCTACCACTCGATCTCCTGAATCGGCTTCGGATGCTCGTTGACTTCAATCGAGCGGATCTTGCCGCTTTTAACGCGGATGACTTTGTCGCCCATCGGCGTCAGGGCCAGGTTGTGCGTGATGACGATGACGGTCATCTGCTGTTCGCGGCAGGTATCCTGCAAAAGCTTCAGGATTGCCTTGCCGGTTTGATAATCCAGCGCGCCGGTTGGTTCATCGCACAACAACAGCTTCGGATTTTTCGCCAGCGCCCGGGCGATCGCAACCCGCTGCTGCTCGCCGCCGGAAAGCTGGGAGGGAAAATTGTTGCGCCGCTCCCGCAGGCCGACCGCCTCGATCGTCTGATCGACGTCCAGCGGATTCTTGCAGATCTGCACGGCCAGCTCAACGTTCTCGCGGGCAGTCAGATTCTGCACCAGATTGTAAAACTGGAAGACAAAACCAATGTCGTAGCGCCGGTAGGTCGTCAGCTGGCGGGCATCCATCTTGGACACTTCCTCGCCATCGACAAGAATCTCGCCGCTGGTGCAGGTATCCATCCCACCCAGAATATTCAAAATTGTGCTCTTGCCCGCACCGGAAGCACCGGCAATCACGACAAATTCACCTTTTTTAATCTGGAAACTGACCCCGTCCAGCGCCGGAATCTCCACTTCCCCCATCTTATACACTTTCCGGACGTCCCGGAACTCAATAAACTCGCTCATTGTTGATCTCCTTTCGCAGCCGGACTGAACATGCTCAAAAACAAACCGAAGTAAATCCGCAGCACCTCGCAAAGCTGGTTTTGATCCAGTTCGCCAGCTTGGGAAAAGACTTCGCGCACGCCTTGAAACAACGACGCGGAAAACATCCGGCACAGCGCGTGAAACTCAGCGTCCCGGTTGAATGGAAACAGCGCCCACTCTTTAGCCAGCACTTCCAATAAGGAAACAAGCCAGCTTGAAATCTGTTCGCTCAGATCGCTGTGCAGCATTAAAATCCGCATCTCCTGCGGCATCCGCACCGACAGCTCAGCCAGATCCAAAGCCAGCCGGTCAATTTTCGGCCGCAGCTCGCCGATGGATAAACCGACCGCCGTATTGGTCTGGTTCAGCGAAATCCGATCATCCGTCAAACTGCGCACCAACTGATCCAGCTGTGTCAGCGCCGGCGAGGTGATCGCCTGAATAAGCTGATCCTTGCTTTCAAAATAGCGGTATAAATTGCCGACCGTCATCTTGGCCTGCGCGGCGATCCGGCGCATCGAAGCATCCCGATAGCCATATTGCAGCAGCTCCTGTTTGGCGGCTTCCAGAATTTTATCCCGCTGGATTTCTTTCAATACCTGCGCCATAGTAAACCTCCGTTCATTATTCCAGTTACTAATAATATACGGTTGTTCACTGGCTTTGTCAATCGTTTAAAAATAGACAGATCTTCCCGGGTGTCCAAATTCAAAATTTTCTGAAATTTTGATCCTGACCCTTTTAGTTTATGCTCCTTGTTTTAGTCCAGATCGCCGATTCTGTCCCGACTTATTTTTTTAAATCGCCCCCGGTATTGCTCAGCACCGGCTTGTTTAAGCCAATGAATAAGACAGAGGACTCGCCTTATTCAAAATCCGGATTTCAGACTTCCTTCATCCTTAGAAACGTTTAAATGAAAAATCCCGCGGGATGCTTCATCCTGCGGGAGATCTTCTTTCCCTGATTCTAGAACGTTAAATCAAGCTTGCAAAATGATTCTTGCGAACAGGCGGCTCTGCGTTTCGCGCCCCTTCAGCATCGGACCATCCGGTTTATTCGCCCGCGAACTGACTGTTGTAGAGCTGACTGTAAAAGCCGCCCTGCTTCAATAATTCGTGATGGCTGCCCTGTTCCAGAATCTGACCGTGATTCATCACAAGAATCCGATCGGCCTGTTCGATCGTCGACAAGCGGTGAGCGACGATGAAGCTTGTGCGGCCCTGCATCATCTGATCGAACGCCGACTGCACCAACAGCTCCGTCCGGGTATCAATCGAACTGGTCGCTTCATCTAAAATCAGGATTTGCGGATCGCAAAGCAGCACCCGCGCGATACACAGCAGCTGTTTCTGTCCCTGCGACAGCGAAACAGTTTCATCCAGCAGCGTATCATAGCCCTGCGGCAGCTGATGGATAAAGTAATCAAGATGCGCCTGCCGGGCGGCCTTCTCCACATCCGCAAGCGAAGCGTCAGGCCGGCCGTAAGCGATGTTCTCACGGATTGTGCCGCGGAAGATCCAGGAGTCCCGCAGCACCATCCCAAAATGGGCGCGCAGCTCATGGCGGCTGAGCGTGCGGGTGTCCACGCCGTCCAGCCGGATCACCCCGCCGCCAATCTCGTAGAAGCGCATCAACAAGTTGATCAACGTCGTCTTGCCGCAGCCGGTCGGGCCGACGATCGCAATTTTCTGACCCGGCTTGACCGTGAGATTGAAATCCTCGATCAGCGGCTCGTTTGCCTGATAACGAAACGACACATGCTCCAGCCGCAGCTCGCCGCGGCCCTGTTTTCCTGACCCCTGATCTGCCTGATCGCTTTCCTGCGGCTGATCAAGCAGATGGAAAACCCGCTCGCAGCTGCTTAAGGAGGCCTGCAGCTCGGTAACGACGCCGCTGATTTCATTAAACGGCTTGGTATATTGCGAAGCGTAGCTTAAAAACGAAGTCAGCTGACCGACGCTCATGCCGCCGCCCAGCGCCGTCAGGGCTCCGATGATGCCGACGGCGGCATAGGCCAGATTGTTGACGAACCGCGTGCACGGATTGGTCAGGGAAGAAATGAACTGCACCTGCGTGCCAACCTGGTTAAGCCGCTGATTGATTTCATCAAAGGCCGCTTCCGAAACTGCCTGCTGATTGTAGGCCGCGACCAGGCTCTGTCCGTTGACCCGTTCCTCGGCAAATCCGGACAGCTCGCCCTTGATCCGCGCCTGCTGCTTAAACAAGCGCGAGCTGCGGGAAGCGATGAATGAAGCGACGCCAAAGGACAGCGGCGTGATGAGCACGACGGCCAGCGTGATTCCCGGATGGATCGAAAGCATGAAGCCCAGCGTGCCGACAATCGTGATCACGCCGGTAAACAGCTGTGTGAAGCCTTGCAGAAGACCGTCGGAGATCACGTCGATATCGTTGACCAGCGTGTTCATAAAATCTCCCTGCTGCGTTTTATCCAGCGTCGCCAGAGGCAGCGCGTGAAACTGCGCGAAGCATTGCATGCGCAGATCCCGGATCGTCCGGTAGCAGCAGACATTGGTGCAGCAGGTCATCAACAGCTGAAAGAGCGCGGCCAGAATCACAACGGCCGCCAGCGCGGTCAGTGTCTGAGTGACCCGGATAAAATCAACCTGCCCCGCCGCTACGATCGCATCGACCGCCTGACCGATGATCACCGGCGCGCTCAGCGTCATCGCAACCTGCAGCAGCGCGAAGACCAGCGCCATTGCCAAAAGCAAGCTATAAGGTTTTACATAGCGCAGTAAGCGCCGCAATAAAGCTGACTGACTCATCGTTGATCCTCCCTCGTCTGTGAACGGACGATTTCCTGATACACCGCACAGGTGTCCAGCAATTCTTCATGCGTCCCCTGGCCGACCAGCCGGCCCTGATCCATCACCAGAATGAAATCCGCGTGCCGGATCGAGGCGATCCGCTGAGATACGATCAGCACCGCGGGACTGCCCTCAATCTTTTTTAACGACTGCCGCAGCCGGGCGTCGGTTTGATAATCAAGCGCGCTGGTGCTGTCGTCCAGCACTAACAGAGATGGCCGGCCCACGAGCGCGCGGGCAATGCACAACCGCTGCCGCTGACCGCCGGAACAATTCTTGCCCCCCTGTACCAGCAGCGTATCCAGTCCCTGCGGCATAGCTTCGACAAAATCTCTGGCCTGCGCCAGCGTCAGCGCCTGCCATAACGCCGCGTCATCGGCGTCTTGATTGCCCCAGCGAAGATTCTCGCGGATCGTCCCGGAAAACAGCACCGCCTTCTGCGGTACAATCCGGATCTGACGGCGCAGGTCCGCTAATGAAAATTCCCTCAGCGGCACTCCACCCAGCCGGATCTCGCCCGCTGTCGGATCGATCAGCCGCGGCAGAAGCTGCACGATTGTGCTTTTGCCGCAGCCCGTTCCGCCGATCAGTCCGACGGTCTGGCGCGGCTGAATTGTAAAGCTGATCTGTTCGATCGCGCTTTCCCCTTCGCTGTAACCAAAGCTGACCTCATCCATCACCAGCACAGCATCCTTATCCTTTGACAGCTCCGTGATTCCGCCAATGATCGCCGGCTCTGTTTTCAAGACCGCTTCAATCCGGCCGGCCGAGGCGGCGGCTTTTGTGAAGATTACAAACAAATTGGCCAGAACGACCAAGGCCAGAAACATCTGCGTCATGTAATTGACCAGCGCAACCAGGTTGCCCTGACTCAAAGCGCCGCTGTTGACTTGAAAGCTGCCGCAGTAAAGCAGCGCGACAATGCCTAAATTGATGACAATCTGCGTTGCCGGGTTAAACAAGCCGCTGATCCAGCCGACGCGCATTGACGCTTGATAGCTCGCCTGGGCAGCTTCGTCAAACCGCTGCGTTTCCAACTGCTGGCGCGAGAATGCGCGGATGACGCGCTGACCTTCGAGGTTCTCCTGCGTAATCTGCGAAATCCTGTCCAGCTGCCGCTGCACAGCCTTGAAAAAATGCGAAGAACACGTCATCAACACCCCCAAAACCAAAGCGATCACGACGATCGCCGCCAGAAAGATCAGCGCCATCGTCCGATCGATCACCATCGCCATCGTCAACGACCCCAGCACCAGAAACGGCGCCCGGATCGCCAGCCGGATCAACATCGCGACGGCCTGCTGGACCTGATTGACGTCGTTGGTTAAGCGCGTGATCAGCGACGAAGAAGAAAACTGACTGACCTGCTGGGCCGAGAATAAATTGATCTGATGATACACAGCCCGCCGCAGCTCCGTGCCCATCCCCTGCGAACACCGCGCCGCAAAATACTGACACGTCAGGGAACAGGCGATGCCGACCAGTGCGAAGCCGACGATCACGCCGCCCTGGCGCAATATATAAGCCAGATCTTTCTGCGCGATGCCAACGTCGATGATCCGGGCCATCACCAACGGCACCAACAATTCAAAAATTGCTTCCGCCAGCTTGAACAACGGGCCGAACACGAGTTCTTTTTTAAAATATCGGAAATACGAAACAATCGTTTTCATACAAACTTCTTCCTTTCAGACTTCACTTATTATACCAGCGCCCTTGATATAGAAAAAATATTGGTTTACTATATAAACTATACTTAAATCATATAGGAGGATCACGATGGAACTGCGTCAGCTCGAATATTATGTCGCTGTTGTCCAGCATGGCAGCATCTTACAGGCCGCTTCCGCGCTGAACTTATCCCAGCCGCCGCTCAGCGTGGCGATGAAGCAGCTGGAACAGGAGCTCGGAACGCCGCTGTTTTTCCGCGGAGCACGGCGGATCCAACTCACCGCGGC
Organism: Holdemania sp. 1001302B_160321_E10; assembly: GCF_015552275.1. Classification (NCBI taxonomy): domain Bacteria; kingdom Bacillati; phylum Bacillota; class Erysipelotrichia; order Erysipelotrichales; family Erysipelotrichaceae; genus Holdemania; species Holdemania sp. 1001302B_160321_E10. The sequence continues at coordinate 48,251 of NZ_JADNEM010000024.1, forward strand.
CGGCGAGCGCTTTTATCAGCGGGCCCTGGACATTCTCAGCCTGACGGAAGACACGCGCCGGGAGATCACCGGCTATGCCCAGGGACAGGGGGGCGTCCTGCGCCTGGGCGCGGTCTCCTCCTCTGCCGCTTCCTTATTATATCCAAGACTTTTCCGTTTCGCTGCACGGCATCCGAAAATGCGATATCAGATCGACGAAGGCAATACGTTTGAACAGTTGAACAAACTGGCGGCAGGCCTGATTGAAGCCGCGATCGTGCGCACGCCCTTTTACGACGCTTCGGTTCACGTCCTGGAGCTGGACGCCGATCCGCTGGCCGTCGTCGTCCGGCGGGAAACGGATCAATTTCCAGATGATCAGATCACAATCCGGCAGTTAAAGGATCAGCCGCTGGTTTATTACCGCCGCTTCGCGGCCCTGTTAGCGGAGGAATGCGAAAAGGAAGGCTTCACGCCTTCCCCGCTTTGTCTTAATGACGATGCCCGGACTTCGATCCAATGGGCGCAGGCCGGACTGGGCACGGCTATCGTGCCCTATTCCTCCGCCGGCTTCATTGATCTGACGCAGATGTCCGTCAAGCCGATCGCCTGCGAACGGCTGGTCACCAAAACGTGTCTGATCTGGTCGAAAAAGCGGCCGCTTTCCGCCGCGACCGCGTTGTTTCTGGATTTTCTCCGTCAGGATTCCAAGGTTGACGTATAGATCGCCTGGATATCGCGCAGGATTTCCGGATGCCGGAATTCCCGGTAATACACCATGTTGATTTCACGCACCATCGTCATGTTTTCAATCGGCAGCGTCACCAGCTTTTTCTTCTGCACCTCACTGCGGCAGGCATTTTTCGAGATGATCGTAACGCCCATGTTGGAAGCGACGAGTTCTTTGATCACGACGACGCTGTCGATCTCCATGATCACGTTGAAATCATGGATGCTTAAATTTTGTGAGATCAGATGACTTTCAAACAGACTGCGGGTACCGGCGCTGGAGGAACGCAGAATGAAGTTTTCATTCCGCAGCTCGCTCAGCGATACACTTTGCTTTTTGGCCAGCGGATGATTGACCGAAACGGCTACGCACAGCGAATCGGTGTCCAGCAGGATGGAAGTGAAATGCGGGGCGGTGATATTGCCCTCGATGATCGCCAGATCCGCCTCGTACATTTTGAGTTTATTATAAATATTATTTATGTTATCCGTAATAATATTAATATGAACGTTAGGATGCTCGTTGCAGTATTTCGCAAATAAATGCGGTACGATGTTGTTCTGGGCGGTCGGCGTGATGGCCAGCGTCAGGCTTTTCACCTGGCTGCGGACGTCGCTTAACGCCTGGCGCAGATTCTCGGAAAGCGCGTAAGCCCGCCGTGCATACTTGATCAGCACCTCGCCTTCCGGGGTCGGAACCAGCTGACGGCGGTTTTTATAAAAAATCTTAATGCCGAATTCCTCCTCCAGCAGTTTGATGTGATGGGTGATCGCCGGCTGCGTTAAAGCCAGCTGTTTCGCCGTTTTGGTATAATTGCCGCATTCCACTAACGCCAGCAATGTTTTAATCTTGGGATCAATCATCAGGTCATCCTCCTATTATTAAATATATTTATAATATACAAAATATTCATAATTTGATTTTATCCTCTTTGATCCATATAATCAAGTAGGAAACGACAAGGGGGAATTCAAACGATGTTAAGTTCATTTAATTTACAGCCCAATTCCGAGCTGGGGCTGTGTCTGGCGATTATTTTGTTAAGCGGGTTTCTGTTAACCCGGATCACAAAGCTGCTGAAGCTGCCCAATGTGACAGCTTATATTTTGACCGGCGTGCTGTTAGGGCCGTTCTGCTTCAACGTGATCCCGACGGAAATCATCAACAGCCTCGGTTTTGTCACCGACGTGGCGCTGGGCTTTATCGCTTTCGGCGTCGGCCGCTACTTTCTGTTTCATGAGTTGAAGCGCAACGGCATCAATATCCTGATCCTGACGTGCTGCGAAGCGTTGATCGCCGCGGTAGTCATCATCTTCGTGATGGTTGTGATCTTCCGCCAGCCGCTGGCCTTCGCGCTCTTGTTGGGGGCGATCGGATCGGCGACCGCGCCGGCTTCCACGATCATGACGATCCGGCAGTATCAGGCCAAGGGCGATTTCGTCAATTTAATCCTGCAGGTCGTCGCGCTGGACGATGCGGTATCCATTCTTGCCTTCAGCGTCTGCGCGGCGATCGCGGAAGCGCTGGTTCAGCACTCGGCGATGAATCTGATGGTGTTTATCGAGCCGGTCTTAACCAACGGTTTAGCGGTGGTCATGGGCATCGGATGCGGTCTGATCATGAATAAGATGATTACGGAAAAACGTTCCGATGATAACCGTCTGATCATCGCGGTGTCGATGATCTTAATTATGAGCGCGCTGTGCACCGCGTTGGATGTCTCGCCGCTGTTGTGCTGCATGGCAATGGGCGCGGCCTATCTGAATTTATCCAAGGATATCCAGCTGTTCGATCAGGTCAGCAGCTTCACCCCGCCGATCATGACGATCTTCTTCGTCGTCAGCGGCATGAATCTGAATATTCCGGCGCTGCGGTATGTCGGCTTGATCGGTCTGGGGTTCTTCTTCTTCCGCATTGTCGGCAAGCTGATCGGTTCATGGATCGGTTGTTCCCTGATCCAGGCGCCGGCCACGACGCGAAAAACTTTCGGTCTGGCACTGGTGCCGTCAGCCGGCGTCGCGATCGGTTTAGCGGCTCTGGGCCAGCGGATCTTGCCTGGCGAATATGGAACGTTGTTGTCCACGGTCATCCTGTCGACGGCGATCCTGTATGAAATCATCGGCCCGCTGTGCGCGAAGACCTCGTTAATCTTATCCGGTTCCATTCCCAAAGAAAATCTGCATCCTGCCCATCACAAACATTCTCATCAGGCCGCGGTCTGACTCTCTTAACCAGAAACGAGTGGAAACGTCTGGGGTTATCCCCTTCGCTTCCACCCGTTTTCTTTTGCCTTGTTTTCAGCGCCCTCTTCCGTGAAAAATACAACCCTCGCAATCGGGTGGCGCCAATCGAATCAGACAGAAAGCATAAAAAAAACAGCGTCGTGAAACGCTGTCTTCATCCTTACTTTCTCAGGCCCAAGCGCTGAATCAGATCACGGTAACGGTTGATATCCGTGTCGCGCAGATAAGCTAAGAACTTTCTTCTGCGGCCGACCATCATCATCAGACCCCGTGTGGAATGGTAATCCTTCTTGTGTTCCTTTAAATGTTCTGTCAGACGGTTGATCTGCGCTGTCAGAACGGCAACCTGAACCTCAACGGAACCGGTATCGCCTTCAAAACGAGCGTATTCTTTAATGATCGCGGTCTTTTCTGCTTTACTTAACATGTGTTTTCCTCCTATATCGTTAAGACCTGATGGACCGAGCGTGCCGACGGAGTCATCGTGCATCCCAGTTCAACAGCGTGTTAATCATAGCATAAACATCCCCTGCTTGACAAGTCTTATTTTCATCTGATCCTGCTTTATGAAGCGGTTTAGGAGCCAGAGGGCGCAGTCAGGACACAGGGAGCAATGCTTGTGTTTTGCCCCCGGATGAAGGTATAATAGGACAAGAGGTGATACGATGAGTAAAATTGCATGGATCGGAACCGGGGTCATGGGTAAGTCTATGGTTTCCCATTTATTGAATCAGGGCGATGAGGTCACCGTCTACAACCGGACGGCCGCCAAAGCGGAAGCATTAAAGGAAAAAGGCGCGCAGGTCGCTTATTCCGTTGCCGAGGCCGTCAAGGATGCGGACTTGATCTTCACGATCGTCGGTTTCCCGAAAGATGTCGAAGAAGTTTATGATGAAATCTTCAAAGCGGCCAAGCCGGGGGCCATCGCGGTCGATATGACGACATCCTCCCCTTCGCTGGCGGTGAAGCTTCATCAACAGGGAAAAGAGCATCAGATCCGCGTATTGGACGCGCCGGTTTCCGGCGGGGACAGCGGCGCGGCGGCGGGCACGTTGTCGATCATGGTCGGCGGCGAGGAAGCGGATTTTAACGCCTGCCTGCCGTATTTCAACAAGATGGGCAAATCGGTGCTGCGGATGGGACCGGCAGGCTGCGGCCAGCATACCAAAATGGCGAATCAGATCGCAATCGCCGGCACGGTCAGCGCAGTGGCGGAAGCGATCGTTTATGCCAAGGCGAACGGTCTGGATCCGGAAAAACTGCTCGGAGCCATCAGCAAGGGCGCGGCCGGCAGCTGGCAGATGAGCAACAACGGCGTCAAGATGCTGCAGCAGGATTATAATCCGGGCTTCTTCATCAAGCATTTCATCAAGGATATGCGGCTGGCTAAGGAAGCGGCAACAGCGCAGAACGTAGAGCTGCCGGTGCTGGAAATCGTGCTTTCCATGTACGAACAGATGCAGGATGAGGGCGAGGGCGATCTGGGTACTCAGGCCATCATCAAGCATTACGAAAAATAGCTTCTTTTCGACCTTCGGATGTTTCCGGAGGTTTTTTAGTGGATCATCTTGACCTCAATGGAAAAGAAGTTTCTTAATCCAGAAACTCCTCCAGTACCGTATTTAGAAGCGCCATACCGGCTTCGGTCGGCATCAGGCGGTTCTCCGTCATTCTGAGCCAGCCCTGCCTGATTCCTTTCTGCACCGCATCCGGGTAGACCTCGCTCAGCGGCAACCCGAACTTCTGTTCAAAGTCAGCCAGCGATAACCCCCATGCGGTGCGCAGATTCATCATCACCATTTCGAACATCTGATCCCGCCGCGACAGTTCGATCGTTTCCCCGATCCAGTGTCCTTTAAAATATTCCTGAAAATTGCGCGTGTTGTCATAACGAAAAGAACTCAGCTTCCCGCTGGCGCCCAACCCGACGCCGTAAAAATCATCATAGTTCCAATAATGCAGATTATGCCGCGACGCATAGCCGGGCTTCGCAAAATTGGATATTTCATAATGTTGATAACCGGCCTCGGTTAAAACCCGGACTGCTTCAAAATACATGCTGGCTTCGGTGTCCTCGTCCAATGGCCGCTGACCGGTTCGGCCGAATTCGCTGTGTTCCTCAATCGTCAGCGCATACAGCGAGCAATGCGGAATGTTCAGCGACAGGACGTCCTTGAGTGTTTTTTTCCATTGCGCCCTCGTCTGACGCGGAAGGCTGTAGATCAGATCGCAGGAAATATTCGTCAAGCCGGCCTGCTGAAGCTGCCGCACCGCCTGACGTGCCTGAGCGAATGTATGCCGCCGGCCGATCTGCTTCAGAATTTCATCGTCGCAGGATTGCAGGCCGAGCGATATCCGGTTGATCCCGCCCTTTACCAAAATTTCGATCAGTTCTGTGCTGATCGCTTCCGGATTGGCTTCGATTGTGACCTCCGCCGCCCCTTGAAGATAAGGCTGAAGCAAGTCCAGCAGCCGCCGCAGCTGATCGAGCGATAAAGCGGTCGGCGTGCCCCCGCCGATATAGACCGTTTCCATACCTTTGCAGGGCACCCGTTCTTCCAGTTCTCTGGCCAACTGCGTCAAATACTGATCAGCCAGTCCGGCGTGGTAGCGCACGCGGGTGAAATCGCAGTACGCGCAGATTCCCTGACAAAAGGGAATGTGAACATACAGCGCGCGATTCTCAAAGGTAGCGGCGGCGCACATCGGCAAACTTCTCCCGGATGACTTCCTCTGCGTCCCATCCCTGATCAATGCAGATCGACATCGCGTATATCAAAACGTCGGCGACCTCGCTTTTCACGGCGTCCCAGTCCGGCGTTTCCTCGGTCTGAATAAAGCATTCCAGCAGTTCCCCGGCTTCGGCAAAAACCGACTTGGCTAAAATCGCCGGCGTGTCGGTTTGATCCCAGCCGCAGTCGATCCGCAGCTGTTGGATTTCATCTGATATTGCCATAACTCTCCCCTGACCTTTCTTCGCTCATTCCTATTTTTAAACCCATCAATCAAAAAAACAGGCGGGGCGCTGAAACCTGTGAAAGGATGATCCAATCGCTGAGGTTCGCCTGCCGCCGGCCTGTTTTTATTTATCGTCGTCCATCGACAGGACAGCCATGAACGCTTCCTGCGGAGTGTGATTTTTATTTACATACAGGCAATTTTTTTATGAAGCTTATAAACTATATCAAAAAAAAGAAAAAAGATCAATTTACAGATATTTTTCTAAAAACTGTGCAAAGAAAACCTATGAAATAAGAATTTTGAATCAAAAGTTAATGATTGCTGGTATTTCATGTTTTGTTATAATGTTTAATCCAAAATCAAAAACATATAATTTATCTATAGCATGAATATAGATTTTTGAAAATTTACACTCATATTCATTCATAATTTTATTGATATCATTCATAATATCTGTAAACATATCTTCATTGCCCGCTAATTCACAATATATAAACAAGTCATTTTCTTTGAATTTTCTATATCCATCTCCATTCAATTTATTAAGTTTGTTTTGCACTCTTTCTTTTAATACACTTATATCTTTGTTGATTAATCTCCCACAATATCCATCATCACCTTTATAACATAATATTCCATTATCTAATGCATCTTTTGTTTCTTCGTCCCATCCTACGTTTTTCATTTCATTAAATCTTTTATCTTTGTCTTTATTTTCTTTCTCCCAGTATTTGACTGCTAATGACCAAAGCTTCATATCTTTTTCCCGAATTGCTTGAACAACCTCGATTCCTATATCGTGAGTCTTCGATTGCAAATCTGGTCTATCCAATTTCTCAAATTTACAATTTTTCAATTCTGGAAAAACGGATTCTAGTATTCTGATTGCTTCTTTCTCGTCTTCGTGGTTTCGCATAAACATCCTCCATTATTGTATTATACCAAAAAAAGCCCCACCCTCCGCAAAGGAAGGTGGGGTATTTGTTATTTTTCTTCTAATTGTTTAATTCTGTTGTCATGATCAGCAAGCTGCAGATCATGCTCAGTCAGCCGTTCATCCTGAGCTTCATTGTGTTCCCAGATCCGGCGATGGCTGGCAGAATTCTTTTCTGTAAAATCGCTGAACTCTTTTTCCAGCCGTTCCGCAACCGCAGTCAGTTTTGTGATCGCCGTGTTTAACTTAATCATCGGAGTTGCCAGTGAAATAAACAAAGTAACAAGCGTGGCAAGCACGCCAACAATGGCCCATTCGTTCATGAAGCTACTCCTTCGGCTTGTCCTGCTTAGCGAAATAAAAGGTTACGATCATCGTAACCAGTGGAACAAACTGCTCAGCAGAGACCATCCTGCGAAAAAAGCCGGCTACCATTGCAGCCACCATGATGATGGAGATGATCGACTTTAAATCGACCAACTTGGAGATACGTTTCTTAATGTCTTCCATTTTAATTTCCTCCTCTAGTCCTTCAGGACTTCAATTCCGTAATCGATTGCACAGTCATGTTCAATC
>NZ_JADNEM010000025.1:0-50832 GCF_015552275.1 Holdemania sp. 1001302B_160321_E10
GAAATGAAGATGAGGGTCTTTTAAATTGAGAACAGATGCGATAGAATGAGTAATGGACATAGTGAGATTTCCTTTCTATATTGTGTGGTAACTTTATTGTAACGGAAATTCTTACCTATGTCTCTTTTTTTTATGCTCAAGAAAAAAAGGCGTTGGTTTCTACCAACACCAAAATTTATAGAACCCTAAAAACGCGGGATTTTCTTTTGGCTTTCGCAAAAAAGTCGGAGGGAAATGCTTGTTGTGCAGCGGTCTTGTCCATTATAATAGAAGAACAGGCGATTTGAAAAAGTAAAAAAGACGACATCAGAAAAGAGGGAACGTATGAAAGAGAATACAAGCATGGAAGCTTTTCTGGACGATTATGGGAAAATTGTAGTCTATTTGTCACAACGGTTTTATAACGGGAAAAGCGACCGGTTTTATCTGGAGCGGCCGCAGGGGGAAGCGACGGCGTGTCAGATCCGGGAGCTGGAATCGCATGAGAGCTATACGCGGTACACGCTGACCGGCCCGGCCGAAGTCCAGATTGGCGAATCGTTGGAAATTGTGGAGGAACACGGACACCGCGCGGTGCTGCAATACCGCCGGATCGTCCAGACCGCCCGGTTTGATCAGGATTTTGCGTATGAGGGTGAACTGGGGGCGTTCTGTGAGGAAACTCAGACACGGTTCGCGCTGTGGGCGCCGACGGCTTGCGAGGTGCAGCTGGATCTGCGTTTGGCCGGTAAGCAGGTGCTGGTCGCGATGACGCGGGGGGAAAAAGGTGTCTGGCGTTTGACGGTAGAGGGGGATTGGGATGGGGGAACCTATCTGTATCAGGTCAAGGTGAACGGCGAGCTTCATCTCAGTCCGGATCCCTACGCCCTCTCTTCGACTGCCAACGGCCTTCGCAGCGGTTTGGTCAACTGGAAACGGATGGCGCAGATGCCCAATTCCGCACTGCCGCCCTTTACCAGCTATACCGACGCCGTGATTTATGAATTGAGTGTGCGCGATTTTACTCATCAGGCCCAATGCGGCACCCGCACCCACAGTCAGTACCGCTCGCTGTGCGAAGTGGGGACGACGCTGCAGGGCAAGCCGACGGGACTGGATTATCTGGCTTCCTTAGGCGTGACGCACGTGCAGCTGATGCCGGTCGCTGATTTTGCGACGGTCGACGAGGAACATCCGGATCTGTTTTACAACTGGGGCTACGATCCGCTGCAGTATGGCTGTCCGGAAGGCAGCTATGCCAGCGATCCCAACGATCCGCGCTGCCGGGTGCGCGAACTGAAGCAGCTGGTCGCGACGCTGCATGCGCGCGGACTGCGCGTGAATCTGGATGTCGTGTTCAATCATCACTACGATATCCAGTTCTCCGCATTCGGCCAGTGCGTGCCCTATTACTATTTCCGCACTACGCCGTCGGACTTTCTGTCCAACGGTTCCTTCTGCGGCAACGATACGGATTCTCTGATGCGGATGATGCGCAAGTATATCGTCGATATTGTGTGCCGCTGGATCGAGGTTTACGACGTCGACGGCTTCCGTTTTGACTTGATGGGCATTCATGACGTCGACACGATGAACGCTGTCGTGGCGGCCGGCCGCAAGCTGAAGCCGGAGTTAATGGTCTATGGCGAGGGCTGGGATCTGCCGACGGCGCTCAACGACGATCTCAAGGCGTGCCAGCGCAACAACGCGAAAATGCCGCAGGTCGCGCATTTCAACGATTATTTCCGCGACGTCGTCAAGGGCAAGACTTCCGATTTCGACGTACAGGCCAAGGGCTATGCGACGGGCAATTTATATCAGGCTCACGATATGCCGTCCGCCCTGTGCGCCAATACGCTGAACAAGGAAATGTATAAGATTTACCAACAGCCCTCCCAGAGCATCAACTATGTCGAATGTCATGACAACGCGACGAGCTGGGATAAGATGAAGGACTGCTGCAAGGATGAGGTGCGGGAGATCCGCGTCAAGCGTCAGAAGCTGATGATCGCCGTGACGCTGGTCGCCCAGGGCGTGCCGTTTTTGCAGAGCGGTCAGGAATTCTGCCGGACGAAATACGGCTATCACAATACCTACAATGCGCCGGACAACGTGAACCAGATCGATTGGGAACGCAAGAACCGGCACGAGGAGGTCGTGGAATATACCCGCGACTGTCTGCGGCTGCGCAAGCTGATCCGTGCGTTCCGCTTCGCCAGCGCCGAAGAAATTGAAAGCCATGTTCATTTTGAAGTGACGGAAAGCCAGATGCTGCTGTATCAGCTCAATGATGTGGAAGCCTATGGCGGCTATCAGACGATCAAGGTGTTCTTCAACCCTTCGCCGGCCGTCCAGTATGTCGAGCTGGAGGAAGACTATCAACAGATCTTCAATGAAGCCGGCCTGCTGACGACGCCGGTCATGGTCCGCAATCTGGCGGTCAATCCGATCACGATGGTGGTCGTCGTCAAATAATCTCAAGGCGCGGGCAGCCGCGCTTTTTCGTTTTTGACAATCAGCCGGTCAAAACTGCTTTCCAGACGGATCAGAAACAAGGAGAGCGAAGATGCTGAGATTTTCATAAAGAGAGGCGAAGCGGCGGCTTCGTAAGGAGGATAACGATGATTTCAAATGTTCATTCCCATTCCCGCTGGTGCCGGCATGGCCGGGGAACGCTGGAAGAGTATGTGAAGGAGGGGCTGCGCTGCGGCCTGGAAGAAATGGCGGTGTGCGAGCATGTGGCCAGCGAAGAGCCGATGGGTCCGCGGATGACCTGGGGCGAAATGCCGGCATTTCTGGCGGAAGCCGATGAAGTTATTGGCCGCTATGGCGATCAGATCTCTCTTTTCAAAGCTTTGGAATGCGAATATTTCCCGGAAGAAATGAATCGGTTTGCCCAGCTGCGCGATCATCAGAACGTGAAGCTGTGGATTCTGGGGCAGCATGAAAGCGCCGATCATCGTTACGATTATTTTGCGATGCAGGACCGGGATCGGGAAACGATGCAATATACCGAAGATGTGATCGCCGCACTGAACACCGGATTTTTTCAGCTGCTCGCCCATCCTGACGTGATCATGGTGAATTACGAGCAGCCGACGCCGCTTCTGCTGGAGTGCATGGATCGGATCTTTGCGGAATGTGAAAAACGGAACGTGGCGGTGGAAATCAACGCGAATGGCCTGCGCCGCTCGGTTGGCTATCCCAACGCCAAGATCTGGCAGCTCAGCAAGCGCTACAAACTGACGACGATCATCAGTTCGGACGCTCATGATCCGCGCAATCTGGTCGACGGCGCGGTGCGTCAGGCCGAACAGCTGGCAGTGGACTGGGGAATCACAGTGACACCCAAACTGACGTTTTAAACAGGAAGCGAATCCAGTGAAACGACGCTGTTTCGTGGGATGGAACTGACTTTGCGGCGTGATTGCCAAAGTTGCTGAAACAGTGTATGATTAAACGGATATCAATTTGAAGCGGAAAGCGAAAGGAGGCGGAAGCCAATGATCCCTGCTTTTTTACGATGGCTGTCGCTGAGCTTCTGCCTGCTTTTATCCTGGGGTTTGCTTGACGTACCGCAGACCCTGCTGCCGCAGCCGGCCCTGACAATTCAGACGGAGGCGGCCGGCGAGAAGGAAGCGCAGCTGCAAAGCGCGGAAACGCTGAATAAGAAGAAAACCACGGGGCCTTCGACGCCGTTAGCGACCGGCGGTGTTCAGCCGGTCTTGGCTTTGATGCCGGACAGCTTGTGGAACGCCGTGCCGGTGATCGAGCGGGCAGCGCAGGTGGCAAGACCGAAGATTCTGGCCGTGCCGGTTGGCCGGCTGGCCCCGCCCTTTCCTGTTTGGATCATTTAAAAAAAGGAAACAAACAGGAGGAAAATCATGAATCTTTTACAATCACTAAGTCCCGACGGCCGCCAGTTAGCCAAAGCTGAGAAGCTGGCGAAGAAAATTGAAGCGCTGAGCGGGGAATACAAAGCCCTGAGCGACGCTGAGCTTCAGGCAAAAACCAGTCAGTTCCGCCAGCGCTTAAGCCAGGGCGAAAGCCTGGACGAGCTGCTTCCGGAAGCCTTCGCCACTGCGCGCGAAGCGGCTGAACGGGTGATCGGCGAGCGGCCCTATCCCGTCCAGCTGATGGGCGGCGTCCTGCTTCATCAGGGCGATATCGCGGAGATGAAAACCGGCGAAGGGAAGACGCTGACCTCAATTCTGCCCGTCTACCTCAACGCGCTGGAAGGCCAAGGCGTGCACGTCGTGACCGTCAACCCTTATCTGGCTCACCGCGACGCCCAGTGGATGGGACAAATTTATCAGTTTCTGGGGCTGAGCGTCGGCTGCAACGATCGCACTCTGACTTCAGCGCAGAAACGCGCGGCGTTTGCCTGCGACATCACCTATACGACCAACTCCGAGCTGGGTTTTGATTATCTGCGTGACAACATGGTCATGAATCTCGAAAGCCGCGTGCTGCGCGGACTCCATTTCGCGCTGGTCGATGAAGTCGACTCCGTGCTGGTTGACGAAGCCCGCACGCCGCTGATTATTTCCGGCGCCGGGGAAATGCTGGACAAGCAATATCTGATGGCCGATCAGTTCGTCAAGGCGCTGCGCAAGGATGAGGTTGAAGTCGATCATCAGGAACGTCAGGTTTATCTGACGGAAAAAGGCATCGTGCACGCCGAGCGGTTCTTCAAGGTCGCCCATCTCTACGATCACAGCCACGCCGATCTGGTGCATTATATCCAGCAGGCGCTGAAAGCCAATTATGTCATGATGCGCGATGTCGAATATGTCGTCGAGGACGGCGAGGTGATCATCGTCGATCAGTTCACCGGCCGTAAAATGGAAGGCCGTGAGTTCTCGGATGGGCTGCATCAGGCGATCCAGGCCAAGGAAGGCGTCGGGATCAAGCAGGAAACCAAGACGCTGGCGACGATTACCTACCAGAATTTTTTCCGCCTGTATGACAAGCTGGCCGGAATGACCGGTACGGCCAAGACGGAAGAACAGGAATTCTTAAGCATTTACAATATGCGCACGATCGTTGTGCCGACAAACAAGCCGATCGCCCGGATTGATTATCCGGACGCGGTTTATAAGACCAAAGGCGAAAAATACGACGCGATCGTGGAAGAAGTCGCACAGCTGCACGCCCAGGGCCAGCCGGTGTTAGTCGGTACCCCCTCGGTGGAAATCAGTGAAATCCTTTCCCGGCGCCTGACGCAGAAAAAGATCCCGCATCCCGTACTGAATGCGAAGAACCATGCGCAGGAAGCCGAGATCATCGCCCGGGCCGGGCAGAAGGGCGCGGTCACGATCGCGACGAACATGGCCGGCCGCGGCACCGATATCAAGCTGGGCGAAGGCGTCGTCGAGCTGGGCGGACTGGCCGTCTTAGGCACGGAACGGCATGAATCCAAGCGTATCGACAACCAGCTGCGTGGCCGTGCGGGCCGTCAGGGCGATCCGGGCTTTTCCCGCTTCTATGTATCGATGCAGGATGATTTCATCATTCAGTACGCTTCTGACTTGCAGAAGGAAAGCATTGCGAAGTTCTGCGAGGATAAACTGCCGGCGGAAAAGCTGCGCAAAACAATCGATCTGATTCAGAAGCGCGCCGAGGATCTGCATTACGATTCCCGGAAGCGCGTGCTGGAATATGACGATGTTCTGATGGAACAACGCCGGATTATCTTCGGCCAGCGCGATCAGATTCTCATGCAGGACGACTTAAGCGAACTGGTGAGTTCCCTGATGGATCAGGCGGCCGCCAGTCTGGCCGCGTCCCTGTTGAACGCCAAACGCGCCAATCCTGCGCAATGGGAAGCAGTGCTGCAGGAAACAGGCAAGACCTGGCTGCTCAGCGAAATCGATAAGGAGCTCGATCAGGCGAAGGACGAGAAGACCCTTCAGGCCATCCTGAAGCAGGAATTCCATCGTCAGCATCAGCTGAAAAAGGATGAAGCGCCCGAACAGATCGCCCAGCTGGAAAAGATGATTCTGCTTTCCGTGATCGACCATCAGTGGAACGACCACGTCGATTCGATGAACCGGCTGCGCGAGGGCATCTATCTGCGTTCCTACGCGCAGATTAAACCTGAGGACGCCTACCGTCAGGAAGGCTTTGAGCGGTTCACAAACATGATGGCCAACATTACCGATCAGGCGGTGCTGACGCTGCTGCACATTCAGAAGCGCGAGCCGCAGCCGCCGGTCAATCCGGAAGCTTAACTCTCGAATTCAAAAAATAAAAAAGAGAACGGCCGGTTTTCCATCTGGAAATTCCGATCTGTTCTCTTTTATGATGTCCTGGCTTAAGCTGACGATCACTCTGTGACTTTAACCCACGCGGTCATCCCAGCATCGCCGCGTGGACCTGGCCTTCGTGGGAATAAATCCGCAGGCAGCTGCCGCCCTCGTCGCTTTTCATAAAGCAGTCGGCGATCACATCGGTTTCCGCATCGGTCCGGGTTTCGATCACCGTTTCCATGAGTGCCTGCAGCGACGGTTTGTCCGTGATCACCCGGTATTCCGCCATTAAGATAAACGTCGGCTTGGATGCCTGCGATCCATCGAAGTCATAATGCACAGTGTTCAGGCAGTCGTCGAAGCTGCGCAGCGCTAATTGCCGATACGGCGGGTTCATCATGTGGCGCAGGAAATCATACGCCTTTTCCTTATCCGGCGCGACGACGCACAGCCGCATCAAACCCGTCACCGCTTCGGGACATTGGGCGAAATCCGCCGCGGCCGGGCGGTAATCCATCATTTCTTTTAAGGACATGGTTCTTTGAAGCATGAGTTGCGCCTCCTTTGCGTTCTTATTATACAAAAATTGAAAGGGAAACGAAAGAAAGAAATCCGCGGGACGTGGTATACTGAAACCGTGAAAGGGGACAGGCGGTATGAAAAAGAAATGGAAATGGCTTTTGGGTTTGTGTTTTATGTTGACAGCCTGTTCCGGAAAGTCGCTTGCGCTGCCTGAGGTTCTGGGCGGCAAGCGGGAAACAGTGACGTTCAGCGATTCGCTTTATCGCCCTGATCAGGAATTTGAAAAGATCAGCTGCGACGTCCGTGAGGGATGTTATGCCGTGGACAGCGAGATGGAAGCAGGACTGCTGATCGGCAATCTTGTCCGCAGCGGCCAGCGGGAAGCTGCGATCGTCGCGGATGAGGATCTGGATCTGGATAAAATTTTCATCTATGCCTTAGCGCTGTCGCCTTCAACCTTTGAAGCTCAGTACACGCAGCGGCGGATGATGAACGGCACGCGCCGCACGATCTTCACAGTCACGATGGAGGATGAGCAGCAGCTGCAGCGAAACCGCGTTCAGGCCCGCCGCATCGTGGAAGAAAACGTGAGTGCGGAAATGGATCAGACGGAAACGATCCGCGTGCTCCACGACTGGCTGGTGCTGCATACCCAATACGACGAGGAAGCCGTCGCCTTGAATGAAGAAGAACGCCGTCAGAGTCTGGCTTTCCGCGCCTCCGGCGTCTTTGAGCGGGGGAAGGCGACCTGTTCAGGTTATATGGAAGCGATGGATCTGCTTCTGGAGGCCGCCGGGATCGGCTCCATCCGCGTTTTCAGCAATACGATGGATCACGCCTGGAATCTGGTCAGTCTGGATGGGGAAATGCGTTACCTCGACGCGACGTTTGACGATCCGGTGCCGGATCAGCCCGGCCGGGTGATGTACGACTTTTTTCTGATCGAGCCGGATACGCTGAAACAACGGGGGAAATACGAATTCGACCCGGCCACGCCGACGACGATTTCCCAGACGGAATACGAAGCTTTTTTCAATTATTGTCTGCGGTGAAAAGCACGGTTGCGCCGTGTCTTTTTTTGGGTTCAGTGGACAAGCCTGAAAGAGGTGATATACTGAAACTAAAGAAAAAGTGGAGGTACAATATGATCATTCAAAGCACTCACGTCTGGATTCATGATTGTCTTCAGCCCGCTCAGCTGGAAATTGCCAACGGTCTCATTCAAGCGGTTTTGCCCTATGGGGAAAAGCAGCCGGATCACGATTATCAGGATCTGTGGATTCTTCCGGGATTCATTGATATTCACACGCACGGCTGGAACCGCTGCGAGGCAGGCAAACCGACGCTGGAAGCCATGCGCCGCTGGCAGAAGCACATGCCGGAAGAAGGCGTGACCGCGTTTCTTGCGACCACCGCGACGCAGAGCCAGCGCCAGAACGAACAAGCCCTGCCGGTTCTTAGAGAAGCGATCGAAGCCCCGGGGGAAGGGGCGGAAATCCTGGGCATCAATATGGAAGGCAATTTCATTTCGCATCAGTTTCATGGTGCGCAGGATCTTTACACGATCGTTAAACCTGATCCGGAGGTACTGCTTCACTATCAGGATTTAGCCGGCGGGCATATCATGACGGTGACCTGCGCCGTTGAGTTTGATGAGGATTATGCGTTCGTTAAAACGGCCGCCGCGCATCATATCCGCGTTTCCTGCGGTCACAGCGGCGCCAGCTTTGATCAGGTCAAGGACGCCGTCGCCGCCGGAGCTACCGGCATTACACACTGCGGCAATGGGATGCGGCCCTTCCATCATCGCAATCCGGGGATTTTCGGCGCAGCCTTGAATCTGGACGAACTCTACGCGGAGGTGATCGGCGACGGAATTCATGTGCATTTTGAAACGGCGCATCTGATCGGAACGATGAAAGGCGCAGATAAACTGATCCTGGTCACCGATTCCGCTGAATGCAAGGATGATCCGGCGGCTGCGCAGTACAGCCGGGAAGGCGCGTTCCGGCTGCCTGACGGAACTTTATTCGGGTCTGCCTTATATGTGAATCAGGGCGTGGATAACCTGCATCGCAAAGCCCGGCTGCCGCTGGTAACGGCGATTCATGCGGCGACGATCAATCCTTCGCGCTATTTGGGGGTCGATGACCGTAAAGGCTCACTGGAGACGGGAAAGGATGCGGATCTGGTCGTCTGCGATGAAAACATTCAGCTGAAAGCAGTGTACTGCAAGGGGGTTCGTCAGGCTTGATAAGCAGTTTTCCCACTGCCTAAGATAATTCAAAGAGAACCGGAAAAGACTGTCTTCTGCAAAAGACTGAATTCCGGTTTTTTTATTCATTTTCCGGATTGACAACGTGAATGGTTGTGCTATGATACTCAAGACCAAAAAGGAAATCATTTTCCAGGGGGATTGTTTTATGAAAGCGCTGAGCTCCAACGAACGTCTGTTAATCCTGATCAACTGTTTTTTCAACCTCGCCAACGCGATGTCGGCGGTCTTCATGAATGTTTATCTGTATGCTTATACCGGATCGCTGGTGGTGATGTCGATCTACACGATCGTGCGCATCGGCCTGTATCCGTTCTTCTTTACCATCGGCGGCAAGTGGGCGCAGAAGCACCGCTTCTCGCAGACGCTGACGACCGGATTGATCCTCATCATGTTCAGCCTGTTGTTTGTGCTGGGCGCCAGCGATGCATTTGAACGCATTCCGCAGCTGGTGTACGTCGTGGCGGCGTTAGTCGGCATGGGCGAAGGACTGTACTGGCTGAGCATCAACAGTCTGAACCAGATTGTTTCAACGGCGAAAACCCGCTCGCTGTTTATTTCCGACATTGGCATTTTCAACAACCTGTCGGCGATCATTGCGCCGTTGATCTCGACTTTTATTATTGAACTGGCCGGTACAGATACGGCGGGGTATGTCGAAATCTTCAAGATTGTCTTAGTGATCTACGGTCTGATCGCACTGCTTTCCACACGCGTCAGCGCCCGCAGCGCCAGCCACAGCTTCTCCGTGCTCCGGCGCATGCGGCTGGACGATCCGCAGTGGCGTTACTGCATGATCTCAACTTTTCTTTATGGGATGCGTGATTCGCTGATCTTAACGCTGGCCGGTCTGTTAGTGTATAACGCGACCAACGGCAGCGGCAGCGCTTATGGCAAGCTGCTGGCGGTCTTCGCGGTGCTGACGATTCTGGCCTATGCCTGGGTATCGCGGACGATGCGCCGCAGCAACCGGATGCGCTATTATCAGATCGGTTCGCTGTTAATCGCATCCAGCACGATCGTGCTGGTGCTCTGGCCGTCGCTGGCGGGAGCCATCTATTACGGGGTGGTCAACGCGATCGCCACGCCGATGTATGCCAATCCGTATACGATCATCATGATGAATGCGATCCAGGACTACGCCGCGCAGGAGAATATCGTCGGCCGCGTGATCGCCAAGGAAGCCTATCTGTCGATCGGCCGCTGCCTGGGCATGGTGCTGATCGTGCTGTGTTCCCTCCTTTTGCCGGAAACGCTGTATCTGCCGACAGCGGTTGTGATGTGTTCGCTGTTCCCGGTCATTCTGACGCTGTATGCGACGGTTTATCATCGTGAACGCGACCGGCAGAAGCAGCTGGGCCTTGTAAAGTAGGGGTTGGTTAAGCATGCTTAAGCAGAAATTCACGCGTGATGAAACGACGACGATCCTCATCGCCTGTCTGTTCAATCTGGCCAACGCGATGTCGGCGGTGTTTATGAACGTCTATTTGTACGCCTATACCGGCTCGTTAATCGTCATGTCGATCTACACGATCGTGCGGATCGGCTTGTTTCCCTTTTTCTTCACCCTCGGCGGCAAGTGGGCGCAGAAGCACAGCTTTGCCGGACCGTTGGCCACAGGCCTGGTCTTCATCATGCTCAGCCTGTTGTTCGTGCTGGCGGCGCAGGATCAGTTTGCCGTGCATCCGGAGCTGGTCTACGGCGTGGCGGCGCTGACGGGAATCGGCGAAGGCTTGTTCTGGTTAAGCCTGAACAGTTTGAATCAGATCGTGTCCTCGCCCCAGTCCCGCTCCCGCTTTCTTTCCAGCGTCGGCATCTGCAACAACATCGCCGCAATCGCTGCGCCGCTGATCTCGACGATGATCATTGATCTGGCAGCTTCGGATACCGCGGGCTATGTGGAAATCTTCAAGATCGTCTTAGTGATTTACGCCGGGATCGCGTTGATCTCGCTGCGCGTCAAGGCCCGCAGCGCGCCGCAGCCGTTCTCCGTGCTGAGACGGATGAAGCTGGACGATCCGCAATGGCGCTACTGCATGATCACGACGTTCTTCTACGGCATGCACAACTCGCTGTCGCTGACATTGGCCGGATTGCTGGTGTATAACGCAACCCAGGGCAGCGGCAGTACGTATGGCAAGCTGCTGGCGTTCTTCGCGCTGATCTCGATTGCGGCGTTCGCGTTGGTTTCGCGCGCCATGCACCGCCGCAACCGCATGAGGTTCTACCGGATCGGTGCCGTACTGATCGCTTCCAGCGCCGTCGTGCTGGTGCTCTGTCCTACATTGGGCGGGGCCGTCTATTACGGCGTGGTCAACGCGCTGTCGACGCCGATGTACGCCAATCCGTATCAGATCATCGTAATGAACGCGATCGCCGATTACGCCGCGCAGGAAAATATCGTCGGCCGGGTGATCGTGCGGGAAACCTACCAGTCGATCGGCCGCTGCCTGGGGATGGCGGCGATTGTGCTGTGCTCCTGGATTTTCCCGGAAACACTCTATTTGCCCGTCGCCGTGATCTTCTGTTCCCTCTTTCCGATCGCGATGGCTGTTTACGCGACGATCTATCATCGCCGGCGCGATCAGCTCAAAGCGCAGGGATTGGTGAAATAGGACGAACAGTGCTATAATGAAACCGGAAAAAATCCGGTTTTTATTTTGTCAGGAAGACCCTAAGGAGGAGCACAATGTTTCAGAATGAATGGACCCCGTTTTTGAAAGAGGAATTTCAAAAGCCTTATTTCCAGCAGTTATCCGCTTTTCTGCGCCAGCAGTATGCGACGACGAAGGTGTATCCGCCTCGTCTGCAGGTGTTCTCGGCGTTTGAATTTACCAACTATTCCGACGTGAAGGTCGTCATCCTGGGGCAGGATCCTTATCATCAGCCCAATCAGGCGCATGGAATGTGTTTCTCAGTGCGCAAGGGCGTCAAGGTACCGCCAAGTCTCGTTAATATTTATAAGGAACTGCATGACGATCTGGGCTGTACGATTCCCCATCACGGCTATCTGATGAAATGGGCTCAGCAGGGCGTGTTTCTGATGAACACTGTGCTGACGGTCGAAGATTCCAAACCGCTGTCGCACCGCGGCAAGGGGTGGGAAGAATTCACCGACGAGGTCATGCGCAGGCTGAACGACCATCCTGATCCGCTGGTCTTTATCCTGTGGGGCCGCAACGCGCAGGATAAGGGCCGCTGGATCACCAATCCGAAGCATTTGATCCTGAAATCGCCGCATCCTTCGCCGCTGTCGGCCAGCTACGGCTTTTTCGGCACGCATCCATTCTCCAAGGCCAATCAATTTCTGATCGATCATGGCCGCGCGCCGATCGACTGGCAGATTGAGGATTAAGATGACGACAATTCAGGAGGCCGTCGATTGGATTACAGCCCGGCATAATTTTCACCATGGCTTCGATCACTTCCAGCGGTTTATGGCCAGCCAGGGTGATCCGCAGGACCAGCTGCGTGCGATTCATGTCGCCGGCACCAACGGCAAGGGCAGCACCGTCAGTTATCTCGCCAGCGTCCTGCGCGAAGCCGGCTATACCGTCGGCACGTTCACCTCGCCGCATCTGGTCGCCCATCAGGACCGGATCCGGATTCAGGAGCGCTGGATCGACGACGCCACGTTTGTCCGCTATGTCGATACCTACCGGGATTTACTGGAACAATGGGATCTGGCGATGTTTGAGATCGATTTCTTTTTCGCCTGCCTGTGGTTTATCGAACAGAAGGTTGACATCGCGGTGATCGAGGTGGGGTTGGGCGGTCTTCTGGACTCGACGAATACGCTGCGTCATCCTCTGTGCAGCGTGATTGTGTCAATCGGCCTGGATCACATGGAACGCCTAGGCAGCACGGAGGAAGCGATCGCCTTGCAGAAAGCAGGGATCATCAAACATAACGGGCTGGTCGTCAGCGGCGTGACGCAGCCGGAATGCCAGGCGGTGATCGAAACGGTCTGCGCAAAAAAGCAGGCGCGGCTGATTTCGGTGGCTCCCGTTACGGTTCAGCCGGGATCTGAGGTTCACTTTACGATGGAAGATCAGACCTATACGCTGCATACCCGTGCTCAATATCAAGCCCGCAACGCGGCGGTGGCCCTGACGTGTCTGCGGACCTTGAAGCAGCAGGGAGAGTTGACTCTCAGTGAGGAAGCGCTGCGCGAAGGACTGCGGAAAGCAGTCTGGGCCGGCCGGTTTGAAGTTCTTCAGGAGCATCCGCTGACGATCATCGACGGGGCGCACAATGCGCCGGGAATTCAAGCGCTGTGCACGTCCGTTCAAGATCTGCCCCATCCGCGCGTCATCGTGTTTACCGCGTTAAAGGATAAGGAAACCGAGGTCATGGCCAGACAGCTGAAACAGATCAGCGACAGCCTGATCATCACGCAATTCGACTATTTCCGTGCCCAGAGCGGTGCGCAGCTGGTGATCGAAGGCAGTGAATTGATCGAAGACTGGAAAACCGCGGTCCGCACAGCCCGCGACAAGGCCGGGGCTGAGGGCACGGTAGTGATCACCGGTTCGCTGTATTTTATTTCCGAGGTTCGCGCGTGGCTGATGAACGCCGGTTTGTGAGAACCGCGCGGCGCTGGCAGCTTCTGTACTGGCTGGGAGTGATTTTACTCGTCAGCGTTCTGGCGGCGGATTTTATTGTTGAGAACAGGCTGGGTATCCGCAGTCACCGCGGCACCCTCGCCGGTGGTTTCTTGTTTGCGTTTGCGTGGTGGTTTGTGATCAAACCGACCCGGCAGCGGTTTGTGGATGTATGCCATCAGGCTGGCTTTCAGGCAGAGCTGAACCGGCAGTTTGCGAATGTGAGCGCGGTGGAGCCTTCCGCGCTGGATATCGGCTGGGACAGACAGCTGGGGCTGGATCCTGCCCGCTATCGCTGCGAGTGGGATTGGGCGGTTCAGGGTGAAGCGCAGGACATCCCCTTTCAAGTCGGGCGCTTTACGCTGCGGCGGGAAAGCGAGAAACAGCCGGTGATCAAAAACGGATTGTGGATTCAGCTGAAGCGCTGCGGAAACAGCGGGGATGGCTGGCGGCATCTGCGCGGCGGCTGCTGGTATCCCTGCGGGCAGTCTCTGCCTTCCTTTGCGGAAGTGTTAGAGCCAAAGGAAGGTCAGGTTCTGAGGGAGTTCGGCAAGCAGACGCTGCAGGACTGCGGGTTTGGCTTGGATGAGCTGTTAGTTCGCGTACAGAACGATCGTTTGATCCTTGCCGTGCGTGAAAAACACCCGGTCCATGCCGCGGCGATGACAGGAAAGTGGGATTTATCAAAAGACGCTGACGGGACACGCTGCGCAGCGTTGATCAAAGCCTCCGCAGAAATGATCTTAAATCAGGAAATGATGCAGAAATAACGGGATTTTGACCGTTATTTTATTTTTTATCAGTCTTAAATTGGAAGCGGTTACGGCACAGGTAATCATTTTAGTCAAAAATTGAATTGATTGAGAGCAAATTGATTTTCCGGGATGGAATGTGAAAAAATTAGAAATGCGGAAAAGTCGAATTGAAACCGGTTACTTTTTTAATAAATTTGAACTCATGTCGTTTTTTAGCAAAATTTTCCGCGAAAATGGTTTAAAAAAACGGTGAAATTGCTTCTAAACCGGATTTTCCCTGCCGTTTCGCAAATAATTTTGATTATCAACTGAAAATGTACGTTTTTCAATTTTGAAGAACATGGAAATTATGATTTTTAATCTTTGAAAAACAGACAGGAACACGCTATAATAAAATCATAAAGAAACTATGGGGGCTAAAGGTATGAAACAAAATAATATGGTTGCCATGATTTTAGCGGGAGGACGCGGAAGCCGTCTTCTTGATCTTACAAAAAAAGTCGCTAAACCGGCAGTCTACTTCGGCGGAAAGTATCGTATTATCGACTTTCCTTTAAGCAACTGTGCCAACTCGGGAATTTCCGTTGTCGGCGTTTTAACGCAGTATGAATCCGTATTGCTGAACTCTTACGTCGCACGGGATCACCATTGGGGACTGGACGCGCGCGACAGCGGCGTCTTCGTTCTGCCGCCGCGGGAAAAGGATAAGACCGGCTTGGGATTATATCGCGGCACGGCAGATGCGATCACGCAGAACATCGACTTTCTGGATCAGATGGAAGCGGAATACGTGCTGATTCTGTCCGGCGACCACATCTACAAGATGGACTATGCCAAGATGCTGGCGCACCACAAAGCCAACAACGCCGACGCGACGATCGCCGTGCTGGCCGTTCCGTTAAAGGAAGCGAGCCGTTTCGGCATCATGAATACGGATGAAACCGACCGGATTATTGAATTTGAGGAAAAACCGGCGAAGCCGAAGAGCAATCTGGCTTCGATGGGCATCTATATTTTCAACTACAAGACGCTGCGCAAGTATCTGACCGCCGATGAAAAGGATCCGAATTCCAGCCATGACTTCGGCAAAGATATCATCCCGGCCTTCTTACGCGACAACAAGATTCTGACCGCTTACCGCTTCAAGGGCTATTGGAAAGACGTTGGAACGATCGACAGCTTGTGGGAAGCCAACATGGACCTGCTGAATCCGGACAACGAACTGGATCTGGGCGATTCCCAATGGAAAATTTATACCGAGGACGTACCGACGCCGCCGCAGTTTATCGGCGAGGAAGCGGTTGTTGAAAACTGCTATATCAATCAGGGCTGCATCGTCAACGGCAGCGTGAAAAACTCCGTCCTGTTCACCAATGTCGAAATCGGCAGCGGCGCGCAGGTTATCGACTCTGTCATCATGCCGAACGCCGTGATCGGCGAGGGCGCGAAGGTAACCCGCTGCATCGTCGCGGACAATGTGGAAATCAGTCCGGGCGCTGTCGTGGGACACAAGGACAGCGAGCATATCGAACTGATCGCAAAAAAGAGAGTGAAATAAGGGGGACGGAAGTATGTGTGACGCATTAGGAATTATTAACTTTGAAGACGCCTGTGTCGATATCACAGGTCTGATGGATTACCGCCCGGCCTCTGCGATCTCCTTTCTGGGTCGTTACCGTTTGATCGACTTCATGCTTTCCAACATGACCAATTCCGGAATTTCCCAAATCGAAGTGTTCATCAAGGACAAACCGCGTTCCCTGATCGAGCATCTGGGCAACGGCCGGCAATACAACATCAACTCCAAGCGCGGGCGTCTGAGCATCCTGTATGGCGAAAACCGGATTATGTCGGATGTTTATAACCACGACATCGCCAACTTTATGGACAATATTCAGTATATTGAAGAAGTGAACAAACCGTATGTCATCATCGCGCCGAGCTATATGATTTATCAGATCGATTTCAACGAAGTTCTCAAATATCATGCGGAGAAGAATTCCGACGTTACCGTCATCTACAAATCAACGGATAACGCGAAGGAAGAATTCATCGGCTGCGATACGTTGTCGATGGACAAGGACAAGCGGATCGTGACGTTTGAGAAGAACCGCGGCAAATACAAGACCCGCAACGTATCGCTGGAAGCGTATGTTATGACCAAGAAGCTGTTTTTGGAATTGGTCCGCAAAGCGGCCAACACCAGCTCGCTGTATTGGTTCAAGGATATCTTGGCTGACAGCTGCGACGATCTGCGGATCAACGGTTATGCGTTTAAGGGCACCGTTTACTGCATCAACAGCCTGCGCAGCTACTTCAAGGCGAATATCGAACTGCGCACGCACGCTAAAGCGCGTGAGTTGTTTAAAGAAGACTGGCCGATTCACACCCGCACTAACGATTCTGCGCCGTCGCAATACATGCCGGAGGCGAAAATCCGCGGCTGCTCGATTGCCAACGGCTGCCATATCGAAGGAAATGTTGAAAACTGCGTCATCGGGCGAAACGTCATTATCAAGAGCGGCGCGGTCGTTAAAAACAGCGTCATCCTGCCGGGAGCCTATATTGGCGAGGGCGCGAAGCTGGATCATGTCATCGTCGATAAGGCGGCGATCGTCAACCATATTAAAAAGTTAGTGGGGACCGATGATTCCCCGATCTATGTTAAACGCAGAGATCGGATTTAAAGGAGGGGTCTTATGAAATCAGTATTGTTTGTCGCGGCGGAAGGTTTGCCGTATATCAAGACCGGCGGACTGGCGGACGTGATCGGCTCGCTGCCGAAGATCTTAAACGAAAAGGGCATGGATGCCCGCGTCGTACTGCCGCTGTATAAACGAATTGCTGAAAAATACCGCGGCGAGTTCACGAAGCTGAAAACGATTCCGATTCATATCGGCGTCATCGACACGGTTGCGACGATTTACCAGTCGCAGTGGGAAAGCGTTACCTATTATTTCATCGAGCATGCCGGCTATTTTGAAAGAGACGGATTATATGGGTATCCGGACGATGGCGAACGTTTCGCCTTCTATCAGAAAGCAGTGCTGGAAATGCTGTGGGCGATTGATTTCTTCCCGGATATCATGCATTGCCACGACTGGCATACCGGCATGATCGCGGCGATGTGCCACATTCAGTATCCGGACGATCAGCGTTATCAGCAGATCAAACATATGTATACGATTCATAACCTGGCGTTCCAGGGCAATTTCCCAGCCGATGTGCTGACGGACTGTCTGGGAATCGACCGGCGGTATTTCGACGACGGCTCGATGCGTTTCCACAACGGCATCAGCTTCATGAAGACCGGCATTATTTTCTCGGATAAGATCACGACGGTGTCGCCATCCTATTCTCAGGAAATTCTGACGGCGCAGTATGGCGAACAGATGGACGAAGTGCTGCGTTTCAGACAGAGCGATCTGTACGGCATCGTCAACGGCATCGACACCAAGATGTGGGATCCGATGACCGACCCGGCGCTGCCGGCGCATTACAATGCGGAAACCGTATTGGAAGGCAAGCGGGCGAACAAAGCCGCTGTTCAGAAAGAGCTGGGGCTGCGGGTGGCGGACGATGTGATGATGATCGGCATCGTTTCGCGACTGACCTGGCAGAAGGGCGT
The DNA here is from genome assembly GCF_015552275.1 of Holdemania sp. 1001302B_160321_E10. Classification (NCBI taxonomy): domain Bacteria; kingdom Bacillati; phylum Bacillota; class Erysipelotrichia; order Erysipelotrichales; family Erysipelotrichaceae; genus Holdemania; species Holdemania sp. 1001302B_160321_E10. The sequence continues at coordinate 18,015 of NZ_JADNEM010000025.1, forward strand.
CTATCTGATCATTGAAAAAATGGCGGATATCATGGGCCTGGACGTTCAGTTTGTTGTTTTGGGCACCGGTGAAACGCACATCGAAAACCAGTTTAAGATGATGGAAGACAAGTATCGCCGCCGTGCCGTGTATTACTGCGGTTACAACGATGAACTGGCGCATCGGATTTATGCCGGCTGCGACCTGTTCTTAATGCCGTCGTTATTTGAACCATGCGGAATCGGACAGCTGATCGCGATGCACTACGGTTCGCTGCCGTTAGTCCGGGAAACCGGCGGCCTGCGCGATACGGTTCATCCGTACAACCAGTACACCAAGGAAGGCAACGGGTTCAGCTTTACGGCATTCAACAGCCATGACATGCTTTACACGCTGCGCTGCGCGGCTGATGCTTACTACCTCAACCGGGCGGATTGGGATCAGCTGGTCCAGCAGGCAATGGGCACCGACGTGAGCTGGAATCTGTCGGCGGATCAATATACCAAGCTTTACAACGAGATGGAATAAGGAGCGGAAACGCTCCTTTCCTTTTGAGCTGTCCGCGTCGACAGGGAGGTGGGGGAAACGTTGGAGAAAACGGCTTGGCGAAGGCAAAAAACAACAATCCGGCAGGGTTGTCAAAAGAAAGCGCTATCACCTTGATAAGATGATCACAAGCGGCTTTTTCCTAGTTTACTTCACTTCTTTCGGGTGTTATAATTTGAAATGTAAAAGGAGGAATTCTTAACATGGCAAAACAAACTGTTCGTGACCTTGATGTTAAAGGAAAACGCGTCCTGGTTCGCGTCGACTTTAACGTACCTATCAAAGATGGAAAAATTACCAATGATAACCGGATCGTTTCCGCTCTGCCGACGATTAACTATCTGACGGAGCATGGCGCAAAGGTTATCCTGATGTCGCATCTGGGCAAGATCGATCATAAAGATCCTGAAAAGTGCGAAGCAGGCAGGAAAAAGAACAACATGGCTCCGGTTGCCGCACGGCTGCAGGAGCTGGTTTCCGGCAAAGTTACCTTCGTTCCGGTAACCCGCGGCGAAGAACTGGAAAATGCGATCGCGGCGATGAACGAAGGCGATATCGTCCTGATGCAGAACACCCGTTATGAAAAGGGCGAATCCAAGAATGATCCGGATCTGGCTGCGTATTGGGCAGGCTTAGGCGATTTGTTCGTTTCCGATGCGTTCGGCTCGGTTCACAGAGCGCATGCTTCCACCGTCGGCATTGCGACGCATCTGCCAAGCGCCTGCGGCTTCCTGGTTCAGAAAGAAATCGAGAACCTGAGCGCGGCGATCGACAATCCGAAGCGTCCGTTAGTCGCTATCTTAGGCGGTGCGAAAGTTTCCGATAAGATCGCTGTCATTGAAAACCTGCTGAACATCGCGGACAAGGTCATTGTCGGCGGCGGCATGGCGTACACCTTCTTAAAAGCTCAGGGGAAAGAAATCGGTACATCCCTGTTAGAAGAAGACCGGATCGAAATGGCGAAGGAATTTTTGGCCAAGGGCGGCGACAAGCTGATCCTGCCGGTCGACTCTGTCGTTGCCAACGCGTTTGAAAACGCAACGGAAGTCAAGACGGTCAGCAATGACGAAATTCCAGCGGGCTTTATGGGCCTGGATATCGGACCGAAGTCTGTCGAGCTGTTCAAGAAAGAACTGCAGGGCGCCAAGACGGTCGTCTGGAACGGACCGATGGGCGTCTTCGAGAACCCGGCTTACGCCAACGGCACGATCGAAGTCTGCAAGGCAATCTCCGAGCTGCCTGACGCGATGACGGTGATCGGCGGCGGCGATTCCGCGGCAGCGGCGATCCAGCTGGGCTTCAAAGACAAATTCACGCACATTTCCACCGGCGGCGGCGCTTCCCTGGAATACATGGAAGGCAAGGAACTGCCGGGCATCGCAATCATTCAGGAGAAATAAATCAATGAGAAAACCAATTATTGTCGGAAACTGGAAAATGAATAAGACCTGCGCGGAAGCGGTCAGCTTCATCAATGAAATTGAACCGAAGCTGCACGACGGCGCAGATTACGGCATCGCAGCTCCGTTCACAGCGCTGAAGGACTGCGTCAACACGGCGAAGGGTCTGATCGTCGCGGCGGAAAACTGCCACTTTGAAGACAACGGCGCGTTCACTGGTGAAGTCAGCGTTCCGATGCTGGAAGAAATCGGTGTTAAATGGTGCATCATCGGCCATTCCGAACGCCGTCAGATGTTCAATGAAACAGACGAAACGGTCAACAAAAAGGCCAAGCGTTTAATCGAAGCGGGGATCACGCCGATCCTGTGCATCGGTGAAACTGAAGCTCAGTTTGACGCCGGTCAGACTGAAGAAGTCATCCGCGCGCAGCTGAAGGGCGGCCTGGAAGGGCTGTGCCCGAAGTGCGTCGCCAAGATGGTTCTTGCATATGAACCGATCTGGGCGATCGGCACCGGCAAGAGCGCAACCAAGGAAATCGCGCAGAACTGCTGCCACATCGTCCGTGACCAGGTTCGCGTGATGTTTGGCGATGAAGCGGCGGAAGGCGTCCGCATCCAGTACGGCGGATCGGTCAAGCCAAACAATATTAAGGAATACATGGCCATGGAAGATATCGACGGCGCTCTGATCGGCGGAGCTTCGTTGAAAACGGATTCCTTTGAAGAAATCATCAACGCGACAAAATAAGGTAAAATGACAAAATTCCCATCGATCCTCTGTCTATAATGAAGCCAAAAGGAGGCGTCGTTATGAAAAAGAGGATCGGCGGGATTCTGATTGTTTCCGGCGCCATCTTGTTGCTGAATCCGACTCTGGACGTCCAACAGCTGATGGCCGGTATGGAAACGATGCTGGTCAGCTACTGGCCGGTATTGCTGATCGTTCTGGGGCTGGCGCTGCAGAACGACGGCAGAAAAACAAAGAAAACACACCGTTAGCATTTGACTTTTCCCCGAATGTAAAAGGGAGAAGGAAAATAGAACAGGTAATCACAAGGAGGAAATTGAAGATGCCTAGTATTATTGATGTTTACGCACGCGAAGTCCTGGACTCCCGCGGCAACCCAACTGTTGAAGTCGAAGTAACGACAGAATCCGGCGCTTTCGGACGCGCGATCGTTCCATCCGGCGCATCCACAGGCGAAAGAGAAGCACTGGAACTGCGTGATGGCGATAAGAGCCGTTTCATGGGCAAGGGCGTAACGAAGGCGGTTGCCAACGTTAACGATATCATTGCCGACGCTGTCTTAGGCATGGACGTTACCGATCAGAACGCGATCGACAAAGTCATGATCGAACTGGATGGCACCAACGATAAGTCCAAACTGGGCGCGAACGCGATCCTGGGCGTTTCCATGGCTTGCGCACGGGCCGCTGCAGATTACTATGATATGCCGCTGTATAAATATTTCGGCGGATTCAACGGCAAGACGCTGCCAGTTCCGATGATGAACGTCTTAAACGGCGGCAGCCATGCGGATTCCACGGTTGATTTCCAGGAATTCATGATCATGCCGGTTGGCGCAACTTCCCTGAAGGAAGCTGTCAGAATGGGCGCTGAAACATTCCACAACCTGCGCAAAGTCTTAAAGGGCAAAGGCTACAACACAAACGTCGGTGATGAAGGCGGCTTCGCTCCTTCCTGCGTTGAAGGCAATGAAGAACCGCTGAAGCTGATCGTTGAAGCGATCAAAGCTGCGGGCTATGTTCCGGGCAAGGATATCTGCATCGCCATGGACGTTGCGGCTTCTGAATTCTATAATGAAGAAACCGGCAACTACGATCTGGAAAAATCCGGACAGGGCACAAAGACCACGGATGAAATGATCGCCATGTATGAAGAATGGGTTGAAAAGTACCCGATCGTTTCGATCGAAGACGGCTTAGGCGAAAGAGACTGGGACGGCTGGAAGAAACTGACAGACAAGCTGGGAAGCAAGATTCAGCTGGTCGGCGACGATCTGTTCGTTACGAACCCGGCAATCCTGAAGGAAGGCATTGAAAAGGGCATCGCCAACTCGATCCTGATCAAGGTCAACCAGATCGGTTCGCTGACAGAAACCTTCGACGCTATCGAAATGGCGAAGAAGGCTGGCTATACCTGCGTCGTTTCCCACCGTTCAGGTGAAACAGAAGATACGACCATCGCGGATATCGCCGTCGGTCTGAATGCAGGCCAGATCAAGACCGGTTCGATGAGCCGTACTGACCGTATCGCGAAGTACAACCAGCTGATCCGGATCGAAGACGAACTGGGCCCAATCGCTGAATACCAGGGCATGAACTGCTTCTACAACGTTAAGAAATAAGCAGAATACATCTTCATTTGAAAAGACAGTCTTTCACAGGCTGTCTTTTTTACGTTAACAGTTACCCGAATTCCTCTGTACAAAAGGATGCACGTAGAATTGAACACGCTTTTTTGGTTTCCTTCCTTCTTCTGCTTGACCAATACGCCTTATATAAGGTTAAATAACAGGGGAAAGAAAGAAGGAAGATATGATGCTAAAAGGATTGATCTTTGATTGCGATGGGGTTCTGAGCGATACTGAGCCTAAATTTACTCAGGGAATGCTCGATCATCTTCACACTTTCGGAATCAACGCGGATCCAGCCGATCTGGACGAGTTCTGTGGGATGACCTTGCGCCGGTCCTGTGAAGAAGTTATGGCCAGGTATGGGATAAAGAGCGTGAGTCTGGACCAGTTTATACAAGATGAACTTGCCTGTTATGAATATTACTTTCAAGATGAGTATATGCAGCCAATGCCGGGTCTGATGGAATTTCTCAATTACTTAACTGAAAGAAAAATTCGGTTGGGCGTTGCAACTTCTTCAAGTACGCCTTATATTCGCCGGCTGTTGCAATTATTTGATATCGAAGATCGTTTTTATACGGTTATTGCGGGCGATCAGGTAGAAAATGGAAAGCCGGATCCTGAAATCTATTTAAAAGCGGTTGAATTAATGGCACTTCCTGCCGAAGAACTTGCGGTGATTGAAGACTCTGCCAACGGGATTGCGGCCGCAAAAAAAGCCGGCCTCAAAACGATCGGCTTTAAAGGGTCCAGAATTGTTCAAAATACATCAGCGGCGGATTTAGAGGTCAAGAGCTATCTGGAACTGATGAAACTAGATTTATTCTGATGGAAAAGGAAGCTGCGTTTGAAAATAGGATAAAATTGTCTGCGGATTCCTGGCCTTCTGAATTGTCTGAATAAAATCAGGCCGTCGTAAAAGCGTCATAAGCAGAATCAGGATGTTAGCATATTCAGGTGTATCATAAACTGCACAGGCCAAGATCGTCAGTACCGGATTGTATTGATGATCGCCAAAGCAGACTGGCGTCTTGAGCCGAACAAGCGAAAGCGCTGGTTCTAATACGCCGTCTAACGGCGACGCATGGGCGAGCGCGACACCGGGGGCAATTACAATATAAGGACCATATTTAATCACAAGATCAATCATCTGATGAAGATAGTTGACTGTGATTTTTTTCTGCCACAGAAGTAATTCACCGGCTGCAATGATCCCTTCTTTCCAATCAATAATATCTTTATCTAAAACGATGCGATCAGCGCTGAGCAGATTGAGAAACGCTGTTTTTTCATTGGCGGAAAAGCGATGCAGGTCAGCCATGGATTCGCTGTGAGAGTTGGTCAGTACCGGAATCCGGGAGCTTTCTAATTCAGATAAGCATGATCGGATGCGGGTCAAATCCGATTCGGACAGAATCACGTTGACCGTTAAGGCAGGGACAATGGAAGATTCAATCGGGACTGTGGAGATGATCAAATCAACGTTCCGGCTGGCGAGCATTTCATCCATTTTATGCACAGAACAAACATCAATGAGATTAACGCGGAAATGACGATGAATCTGCATGGCCAGAAAGTTTCCTGTAGCCATTCCTGCACTGCAGGTAACCAGAATGTTCGGGACATAGTGATTAAACTTTCCGCGTTCTATCGAAGCGAGGATATGCATGAGAATGTAGGCAGTCTCACTGTCATTTAAAGCAAGATTCAGACCATTTTCAAGGATATAAATATTCCGTTTGATGATTTCAAAATCTCTGGAATATTGCCTCTGTGTTTCATTCAGGTAAGGATTATCCAGTTTCCTGCCACTTTTAAGGCGATGATAACAAGCTGTAATATGCGCGCATAAATATTCAAATAATAAACTGTCGCTGAGTAAATCAATTTTATAATAGAAGGATATTTTCTGCAGAAATTCTCTGATTGTCAGGGAAAAGAATACCGAATCATGAGGACTGTTACCAAGCTTTAATGCCAGATCCATCCCCTGTACTGTTTTTGTGAAAAATTCAATCTCCAACGGATTGACCGCAATTTCATCTTTCAGCTGATCGAAAATGGTCGTGGAAAACTGTTCCCAGGAATTGAAGCTGTGAGAACGTGTAGAATATCCTTGAATCATGTGGCCCGATTCTATGCGAGTAATTTGAAAGATCAGAAGTGTTAGCAGCCGATAAAAATCCGAATCGGATAACTTAAGTTCTAACAAGCCTTCTGCTTTTTTTATGCTGATTTCTGCGAGTCTTCGATACCGGTCAAATTTCAAATGCTGAGCTAAATAAGCGATACAGGGATTGGTCGGCTGATTCATGAAATAATCGTTGAAGTCGATTTCGGTCCCCAGCAGCTGAAGCAGTAAATTTCGTTTCTGTAATTCAGGACAAGCGAAAACCAACCCGTCATGAGTGGCTTGGAAACATTCTGGATCCATCTTGGAGATAAACCTGAGGCTTTGCAGATCATTGATAATTGTATTACGGCTGACATAAAAGATTTCTTTAAAATAATCGTTTTTAACCGGCGTATCCGAGGTGATTAACGTGGCTGCGATGATTATCTGTCTTTCCGTGGCAGAAAGCCGGTATTCATAAAAAGTCATCGAATTCACAGAGGCAGCGAGATAATCACGCTGGGCTGCAGTTCCGGTAAATTGAAATTTTCGGCCGTCAAAACAAACCGCGTGGGTACAATGGAGGCTGTCCAGGTAATCATTAATTTCTTCCCAATAATTATAAAAGGTTCTTCGCGAAACGTTAAACGATGCCGGAAGTGAATCCAACTTTAACGTTCCGCTTTCTTCTGTAATGATTTTCTTTAATAAGTCTACTGTTTGCTTGTTCATAAATATCTCTTATTTACTGTTGAATAAATTATAACATAAAAGCTTACAAAGACGGATACAAAAGGCTTCAATGCTATAAGAAGGCTTTTGATTTAAAGCTGGAAATAAGAAGGAAATTGGACTGTTCAAATTGAAATTGCGCCTTTATGATAGAAGTATGAACTAAGCTTGGTCTCATAAATTCACATTAGGAGGTGAACTGTTTTGAAAGTTAAAGCATTGATTGCGTGCGGGGGAGGAATTGCAACTTCAACGTTTGCAGCTGAAGAAATTTCCAGAATTGCCAGGGAGTGCAGCGTAGATGTGCAAATCGTGAAATCTCGAATCGTCGATGTTCCCGCTATGGCAAAAGATTTTGACGTATGCTTTGTAACTTCTGGTTATGCCCAAGCGATCGACTGTCCGCTGGTACGGGTTAACGGATTGATCACCGGTATCGGGGAAGAGGAAACGATTGCTGAAATTCGTAAGGCCCTGCGCCTGGCCGCTGATAAAGAATTCAGTCAATAACTGAACCCTTGGAGGATAAAATGCAGATAATTAATTCGATCATTCAGTTTATCATGGACTTGGGCGGAGCGATTTTCCTTCCTTTCATGATTACGATTTTAGGCTTGTTTTTCAAAATCAAATTTTTCGATTCTTTCCGAAATGGTTTGCGTATCGGCGCTGGATTTCTGGGAATTACAGTGATTCTTGAAATGCTGTGCAGCTGTCTGAATCCTGCAGTTGAGTTTTATTCCGGAATGGGCAGCGGCTTCACCGTGATTGATATCGGATGGGAAGGCATCGCTGCGATTGCCTGGTCGACGCCATTTGCCCTGATCATTGTGCCGATTTGTCTGATTCTGAATTATTTCCTGATCCGATTACGGTTTACAAAAACAATGGATGTCGACGTTTGGAATTACTTCCATGTTATTCTTGGCGCAGCAATGGCCTATTATGTAGCACAGTTGGCTGGATTGAGCGCGAGTTCAGCCGTGATTGCCGCCATGCTGGTTGCCGTGGGAACTTTCGTTATCATTCTGAAAATGGCAGACTGGATAGCTCCGTACTGGCAGAAACATTACAATCTGCCGGGGACGACCTGCTGTAATAACGACGCCTTCCAAATCTGGGCGATTGATTATGTTGTATGCTGGATCATGGATCGCATCCCGGTCATCAACAAGATTAATTTAAACGCAAAATGGTTCAGCGACAAATTTGGTTCCTTAGGCGAAACTTCGGTCTTGACCTTCTTTGTCGGCATTCTGATTTCCATCATTACCCGCCAGGATCTTGCAACGATGCTGACAATGAGCGTCACGCTTTCAGCGGCAATCGTCATTCTTCCGCGAATGGTCAGTTTGCTTATGGAAGGATTGAATCCGATTTCAAACGCAGCACGTAAAATCTTCAAGCAGAAACTTGGCGATGAATACGATATTTATATCGGTATGGATGAAGCCTTATGCCTGGGGGATGAAAGTGGAATTCAATGTGCCGCAATCATGATTCCGATTGGTTTGGCTGTAGCCTTTTTACCAGGCGTCAATTTCTTTCCGATTGCCAGTCTGGGTTCAATGGTCTACACAACCTGTATGTGCTCGCTTTTTGCCCGGGGTGATATTCTGAAAACAGTGATCGCTTCAACCGTCAACTGTATTTATTCCTATCAGGTTTTAAGCTGGATGGCGCCGTTAGTGACCAAATTGGCAGTGAATACAGGCTATATTACCAATGCGGCAGGGATGGTTACCGGATCCAGCGTCGAAGAATTCCATTGTCTGATTATCGCTTTGGTCAGCAAGCTGTTTGGAGTCTGGTAAACGTTATCTCATTAACAGAATGAAGCGCAAACTGAGGCGGCTGTTTCTTCACCGGAACAGATCATAGGAGAAAGCTCATGAAAACGTATACTGTCAGAGAGAATGTAAAAAAAGTATATCTGCGGGTTGGGATTGGCAGCGTGAGCTTGCTGATGCTGATCTTGATAGTTCAACCGACGGTCTTTCGTTCGTCAACGTTGAATTTAGTGTTTTATGGTATGTGTGTATTCATGGCCGGACTGCATCTGATGCAGGCCTGGACCTGCCGGCTGAGAATTGAGGCCGATGAAATCTATTTTTATAACGGACTTATGGATGTAAAACATATTCCGCTGGATAAAATAGTCAGGATTGAATACAATCCGCAAATCAGAATTCGGATCGTTCTGCAGCGTAAGGATACCGTGATCAAAATTCCAAATGTCTTCAGTGCAGAGGAAACAGCCGAAATTTTGCGGACAATACACCGGCGCCGCCGGAAAATTCAGATCGAATATATTGAAAAACCAAGTTTATTTAACAAAAACGTAGAAAATTGTGAGCGTGGAAAATGAGTCAATTATTTATGATAGAAGGCGCAGCCGATACCTGGCAGGAAGCTCTGAAGCTAACTGCGGATAAGTTGTTGGAAAAAGGTTGTGTCCGTGATGATTTTTATGAAAGTTGTGTCAGTCGCGAGCTGAGCTATCCTACAGGACTGACTGAGAGCTGTCCTGTAGCGATGCCTCATACAACAAAAGATTATGTGCTGAAGCAAGCCGTTTGCGTGCTTCGATTGAAAGAACCAGTATTCTTTCGCAGCATGGAGAATGTCGATCAGGAAATTCCGGTGCGGTATGTGCTCAATTTGGCCTTATTGGATGATCAGGAACATGTCCGGGTCATTTCCCGAATTATAAAAAATCTGAAAGACCAACATTTTCTTGAAAGTATGGACGCTTTGCCTCAGGTACAGCTGGCACAGTTTCTGGAAACAAAATTCTTACATGATGAAGGAGATGAATAAAAATGTGGATGAAAGAACTATTTGGAACGGATAAACCGGTTATCGGGATGATGCATTTAATGGCTTTGCCGACAGATCCTAAATATGATCCGGAAGGAGGGATCCAGAAAGTATTGAAGCGCGCCCGCGCCGATTTGCATGCGATTCAGGAAGGCGGGATTGACGGAATTTTATTCTGTAATGAATATTCAATTCCTTATCTTGAGGATGTGCGCCCTGTGACCATTGCCTGCATGGCGCGGATTATCGGCGAACTGCGATCTGAGATTCGGGTCCCTTTCGGAGTGGATGTAGCTTCAGATGCGATGAAAACGTATGATTTGGCTGCGGCTGTCGAAGCTGATTTCATCCGTGAGACGTTAAGCGGTGCTTATGCCGGAAATGACGGAATTGCCGATGTAAAGATGGGCGAAATTGAGCGGCATCGAATCGAAGTGGGCTGCCGGAATATAAAGACGCTGGCGACTTTAGTACCTGAAGGCGCCCGTCAGATTGCCGAACGTCCGATTGAAGAAGTTGCGAAAACTGTAACCTTTTCTCTGGCGCCGAGCGCTCTGCTTGTTTATGGGGCAACGGCAGGATCTTCCATTGATACTTCGTTGGTAACCCGGGCAAAAAAAGCAACGGACATTCCAATTTTCGCGAGTAATGGGGTAAAAGCAGAAACAGTCGCTTCGATTTTATCCACGGCTGATGGCTGTGTCGTTGGTACGTGGATGAAACAGGAGGGAAAGTTTTATAATCCGGTTGATTCCCGGCGGGTTGCCGAACTGATGAAAAATGCAAAAGAGGCTCGGGGTAATTTATAATGGACATTAGTCCTTCGATCGCTTCCGGCAATCTGCTTCGAATTGAGGAGGAGGTGGCCTTTGCCGACCGTTTCTTCAACAGCCTGCATCTGGATATTGAAGATGGGGTCGCAGTCTCGGGGATTACGTTCGGCACTAAAATGTGCCAGCTGATTTGCGATGCTTCAACGGCCGCTGAAAAATCGATTCATCTGGAAGTGTGGCGGCCGTTAGATTATCTGGAAGAAGTCCGAAAATGTAATGCGAATCATGTCTTTATTCAAACTGCACATCTTTCTGAAGCTCAGCAGGTAATTCAAATTTATCAACAAGCAGGAATTCCCACAGGCATCAGCATCAATGTGCTTGATCAATCCCGTCCTGACTTTTATGCGCTGCTGACTCTGGCCGATGAGATTCTGGTGGCAACTGCCTATCCCGACGACCCCGAACAATGTTATCAGAATGAGATGGAAAAACTCGCGCTGAAGTTGGCCGCTGAAGGAAAGAAAGTTTGGATTGACGGCGGCGTGACGGCTGAAATTTATTCCAAGCTGGCAGACAGTTCCTTGACTGCGGCTGTGATGGGACGCGCTGTTTTTAAGAATAAAGAACAAGCGGTCAAGCAATTTTGTCAGAATAGATAAGGATGTCAGTTTCAAGGGAAGAAATAAAATACTAAAATTTTACAAGAATGCGGAATTCTACGTTTAAGAGTTTCGCATTTTTTATTGGCTGAACAAAATATTCAGCGAATGACAAAAGGAGCGAGGATAAACACCCGGAGAAGGAGCGAAAAATGCTGATCGAAATTCAATGATATCCGTAAAGCATGACTTTTTACAAGGCGCTGTTTCTTAACTTTGTTTAATTTGGGTGATGACTTGTTCCTGGTTTAAAAGCGTGAAATTCTGGCAATAATAAAATTAAGTTGAATTCATCATATTCAAGTTGGCATCTCAAAAGTTTTATGTTTCAGACTTTTAAAAACTTCGTCAATCCATTCCATGAATACTCCTGACAAAGTAGTTTTGTAATCCTCTAAGCCAGGATACTTCGCTTTATCATGAAAAATCGCTTTTCTACTGTTTTTCTGTGATCTCATCAGCAGAACTGTTTGCAATTTGACTACGCCTTTGTTATAATAGAAAAGCGATAAATCTGAAAGGAGGATTAAGATGCTTGATATCTTATTGATGGTGGTGTCCGTGATTTTAATACTTCTTTCTCTGTTACAAAGTGGAAAATCAGACGGGATCAGCGGTGCTTTTACTGGGAGCGGCGGATTAAATCTGTTTGCCAATGTAAAAGAGAGAGGACCGGAGAAGATTATTTCCAATGCCACACTGGTTGTCGGAATTTTGTTCTTCGTGCTGGTCATTGTGATTAGGGTACTGAACTAACGGCCGTCAACAGCGGCCTTTTTTCATATTATTAAAAGAAATTCGAGGTGAGGTTATGGAACAAATAGACATAAAACAACAAATTGAAACGATGATTGCCGACGAGCATTATCGACCGTTGAGTCTGGCTCAGCTGCAGGAAACGTTAGGCTTAACAACAACAGAAGAATTCGTGGCGATGAATAAAGCGGTCAACGAACTGGCTGAACAATATGTGATTGTTTTCAGCCAGAAAGGCAATCTGATGCCGGCCAGAATGGGCGGTTACTATCAGGGAGCGTTATCCGTAAACCGCAAAGGTTTCGGCTTTCTGGATTTGGAAGGAGAGAACAGCATCCACATCACGGAAGCCAATCTGCATGGGGCGATGAACGGCGATGTGGCAATCGTCAAGAAACTGCCGTCTTTCTACGGCAGCGACGAGGGCGAGGTCATCCGCGTTCTGCAGCACAAAACAAACACGCTGGTCGGGACGTTTTTCTCATCGCCAGGCAAAGGTCTGCAGCTGCGGCTGGACGACGAGCGGATTAAAGCCCGGCTGATCGTCAAAAACTGGCAGGCCTTTAAAATGGTCAGCGGCACGAAGGTGTTATTGAAGGTCTTGCGCTACGGTGATCCGATGGAGCTGGAAATTGTCCAGCTGTTAGGCCATATCGACGATCCGGGCGTGGATATTCTGTCGGTGCTGCTGGAATACGATATCGACCCGCAGTTCCCGCAGGAAGTCATGGAACAGGCGCAGCGGACGCCGTCGCGCGTATCGCCGAAAGAAAAAGAAGGCCGCCGCGACTGCACTGGGAAAATGATTATCACGATTGACGGCGAGGATTCCAAGGATCTGGACGACGCGGTCTGCGTCGAGAAGATCGCCGGCGGATACCGGCTGGGCGTTCATATCGCGGACGTTTCCCACTATGTTCCAGAGAACAGCCCGCTCGATCAGGAAGCGCTCAAACGCGGCACGTCCACCTATGTCGTCGACCGTGTGGTACCGATGCTTCCGCACCTGTTATCCAACGGCATCTGTTCCTTGAATCCGAAAGTGCTGCGGTTAACGCTGTCGTGTGAAATGGAGATCAACGAAGCTGGGGAAATCCTCAATTATGAGATCTTCCCATCCTATATTAAGACAACGGAGCGGATGACCTATACCGCGGTGAACGCAATTCTGGAAGGCGAGGAAGAAGTCTGCCGGAAATACAAGAAGCTGACGGAGATGATCGGTTTGATGCGGGATTGTTCGCGGGCGATCCGCAAGCGCCGTCATGAGGCCGGAGCGATCGACTTTGAAACGCCGGAAGCGAAAATCATTTTAAACGAACAAAATAAAATTCAGGAAATTCAGGTGCGCGAGCGCAAGGAAGCGGAAATGATCATCGAGGATTTCATGGTCACGGCCAACGAATGCGTGGCCCGACACATGAAATGGCTTGAGATTCCGGCCTTGTACCGGGTACATGAAGCGCCGGAGCCGAAAAAGCTGCGGGATTTCGCGAAGATCGTCCTGTTGATGGGCAAGCGTTTCAAAGGCAGCGTTGAACAAATCCGTCCGCTGCAGCTGCAGCAGCTTTTGGATTCGTTCAAAGACGATCCGGCCTATCCGGTCATCTCGACGATGATGCTGCGAAGCATGCAGAAGGCGAAATATGACCCGCGCTGTCTGGGCCATTTCGGACTGGCGCTGGAAGAATACACCCACTTCACCTCGCCAATCCGCCGATATCCGGATTTGATCGTTCACCGGATGCTTCACAAATACGGCTTCGGAACCGCACTGGATCCGGAAATGATGAAGCAGGACGAACTCAAAATGGAGGAATATGGCAAGCTGACCTCGGAGCGGGAACGGGCTGCGATCGAAGCGGAACGGGAAGTTGAAGATATGAAGAAAGCCGAATACATGGAGGATCAAATCGGTAAGATTGCCGAAGGCGTCATCAGCGGCGTCACGAAGTTCGGTTTCTTTGTCGAACTGGAAAATACTGTCGAAGGTCTGGTTCACGTACAGAAGCTGACGGACGATTACTATCATTACGATCCGGATACGCTGAGCCTGAAGGGTGAGCGGACAAAGAAGATATACCGGCTGGGGCAGCGCGTCAAGATTAAAGTAACCGGCGCCAGCAAGCTCCATCAGGAGATTGACTTCGATCTCGTCCGGCCGCGCAGGGAAAAACGCGAGCCTATTCCCGCAGCGAAGAAAAAAGCCGGTCCCCGTAAGGAACCGAACCGGCCTGCGGAACCGGCTCCGGTCAAAAGCAAACGTCGGCGCACCCGCCGGCGGAAACCGAAACCCACCCAAGCATAAGGAGGAATCACGATGAGCGGTGAAAAAATCATTGCCGTCAACCGCAAGGCGTCCCATGACTATTCGTTGGAGGAGCGCTTTGAAGCCGGACTGGTCCTGACTGGAACTGAAATTAAATCGATACGTCAGGGCAAGGCGCAGTTCAAGGATGCCTACGTCAGCTTCATCAGCGGTGAAGCCTGGATCAAGGAGATGCACATCGCAGCCTATGATCATGGCAACCAGTTCAATCATGACGAAACCCGCCAACGGAAGCTATTGCTGCACAAGCTGGAAATCGTCAAGCTCCAGCAGAAGGTCAAGCTGAAGGGGTATACCGTCGTTCCGGTTAAGCTGTATCTAAAAAACGGCCGGGCCAAGATGGAGATCGCGCTGGCCAAGGGTAAAGCGTTATACGACAAGCGTGAGGACGCGAAGCTGAAGGATGCGAAGCGGGAGATGGAAAAAGCGATGAAAGCACGGTGGTAAGCCGTGTTTTTTTTGTATAGTAACGAAAGTAGAAAAGCCTTTATTTTTGAGCGAATGACAGTACATCAGCCTGAAACAAAGAACAAAATGAAAGTACTACGCACAATAAAACGGCAATGCTGGCGGAACGAAGCTCGGCTCTTAAAGAAATAGGCGCTGCTTGGCTGAATGATCGGCAGAAGAAAAGCCGCAAGTTCTAATAACCTGCAGCTTTCGTGTTCATTGCGATTGGCGGATATTGAAATCAGGATGCGGATTGAGCTGCTTACCAGCCGCTGCCAGAGGTGCCGCCGAAGCCGCCGCCGGTAAAACCGCCGCCCCCGCCTCCGCCGAAGCTGCCGCCATGCGGACCCGAGCTTGAGGAAACCGGTGCGGAGGTCATGGCTCGCTGGAACGAATTCATATTGCGGTCCAGCCGGCTGATCATATACCACGTTGTCCAGCCATCCGGGCCATAGTACCAGGTTGGCGGTTCCAAGGTCAGACCCCGGAAATGTTCCGCCCAGATATCCGATAAGCCCAGCGCGTAGGCATAGGGCAGAATCGAGTAGAAGTAAGTTGGATCATCTTTTACCAACATGGCCAGACGGTCCTTTTCCGCGTACAGAATGAAGTTCCGCAGACCTAAGACTTTCCCGGTTAACCGCTGTCCCCGCTCGGTCCGCTTCTTCATGAAAACCGCGCAGAGAGCGCTGATCAGCGTGCAGATGCTTAAGAAAACCGGGCAGAGCCAGCTCTGGCGTGCTGTCAGAAAGGCAATCGCCAATAACAGCGCCCACAGACCCGTAAGCAGGACCATACCGAGAAGCATACCGAATCGAAAGCCGCCGCCGGCACTGTGCCAACGCTGCTGCAGACTGCAGCCCATGATGATGACGATGATCATCACGAAATACGGAATGATCAGGAATACGATTGCCGCGAAGCTGAATTCAACGGCATAGAACTGCAAGGCCGCCAGAATCGCAATCGGCAGCGGCGCTAACAAGGTTAAAATTACCTGTAAGGTTGAAGAGAGCTTGGTGAACAACCGCTTTTCCGGCAGCCGGTAATAAGCGGAATAATCCTGAATCGCCTGATTGAGATGGGTGTAAAACTTTTCTTCCAGCTGCTTTGTCGTCACGCTGTCGCGGTTCTTAAACAGCGCGTTGAACAACCGCAGCTCCGCGACCGGCGTATTCTCCGGCAAAGCTTGCAGCTTATTCAGCTTCAAGGTCTTCGTTTGATCCTCAATCGTCAGGTAGCCGCGATTCGCCCAGTCCAGAATCAGCGACAAGACTTCCCGGTTTTGCACGGAACCGTTTAGAATCATACCGACCTCGGTGCTGGAGATCCCCTCCGGCGCGGTAAATTCGACCGGAATGATCAACGTTTCATCACGACCCCACCGCATCAGACAGAAAATGCTGAGCAGCGTGATAAAACCGCCGAGAATGGCGAGGGGCAGGGAATAATCAGCTTGTTTCGGATAGATGAAATACTGATCAGGCAAGTCCAGCTTAACCGTGATCCCCTCAAACGGAGCCAGCGCGGATAAGGTTTCGCCGCTGAAGGTCGTCCCTTCCTGCTCAAAGCGGAATTGATCCTGCGGCAGATCAGAATAGAAGTACAGCTGGCTGGCATCGAAGCTTTTTGGCATCGTGACCCGGAAGGTGACCTTCTCAATCGTTGTATCCCAGTGAACAGAAATCAGATTCCAGTAAAAACTCTGGATGTCGCCCAATCTCAAATCGCGGGTATGCACCTGATAGCGGATCTGATAGGTTTCTTCAGATTGGGCGTAGGTATCGGCGCTGCCCAGGCGGAGGTTGTAGTAATCATCCTCATCGCTGAGCTTGGCTTCATGACCTGAGAGCACTTCGATGTGGTCGATCGGAAAGACGTAGCTGCGGTTTATCACGGTATCGCCAATCCGCCATGATACATTGCGGTAACGTTTGGGCAGCGTCAGATTTAAGCCGTGCAGGCGCTGCTGAAACTGAACGTCGAGCGTTTCCGTAACGGTATACACCCCATCTTCGCTGACCTCAATCTGAATGTCGTAATGGTCGATCGTGAAGCCTTCCTGAGCGTGAATCGGCTGCAGCCCGAGGAAAAGCAGAAACAGCGTCAGAACGCTGAATAAAATTCGTTTTTTCATAAATTCCACTCCTTACTGTCCGAATGCCGGCATTCCCAACTGGGTTCCGGCATCGCGCCAAGGTTTAAAAAATATCGCGGGAAGCGATATTCAGAAAGAAACTTTGACGTTTTCGCGCTGCGCTTCATCCTTAACGACAAACAGCGGCATTTTTTTGAAGCCGAAGATCATCGCGACCAGATTGCTCGGAATCGTTTCCGTACGGGTGTTGAAAGCCTTGACCACGCCGTTGTAATACTTGCGGGCGTTGGCGATTTCCCCTTCCATGTCTTTCAGCTGACGCTGCAGGTCAATGAAGTTGGCATTCGCTTTTAAATCCGGATAACTTTCCGAGATCGCCATCAGTCGGCCCAACAAGCCGGACAGATTCTGTTCCTGAGCGATCTTCTCGTCCATCGAATGCGCGTTCATGGCCAGACTGCGGGCGGATACGACTTTTTCCAGTGTTTCCTTTTCATGCGCTGCATAACCCTTGACCGTTTCGACTAAGTTCGGGATCAGGTCGTAACGCTTAACCAGATACACGTCCATCGTGGAGAACGCTTCCTCAACTTTATTTTTTAACGATACAAACCCGTTGTAGGCTGCGATAAACCAGATGACCAGCACCGCGAGCACGACCAGTAAAATAATCCACATCATGCGTATATTCCTCCTCTGCCGTCCTATGAGGACTTGGTCTTATTATAGCATAGCTTGCGCCGCAACATTCTATCCCTGCCCGCGTTTTAAGAATTCTGAAAGAAGTGGGAGAGATTGATGATTTCTGTGAATGAAGCCGGCGGCGCGAGGAAAACTAAGCGCGGCGCGGTTCAGCCGGTCGGATTTCAAAGACCGGATCAGGAAGCCGATTCCTGAAAAAGGCAGTCATTCTGACGGAAATCGTAAAAAAGCAGCGAATGAAGGCAGATTAACGGAAAATTAACAGAAACTTAACAGTCATTTTCTTTTTTTCTTGGTATCTTTACCTTTGAGAGGAGTGGAAGGATGACGTTACAGGATATTCAGTGGGATATGATTTTAGGCGGCTTCGGGCTGTTCTTATTCGGCATCAAATTTATGGGGGACGGTTTAAAGAGCTTAGCCGGGGATAAGCTGCGGGATTACATTGATAAATATACGTCGAAACCGCTGATGGCGATTGTGATCGGGGCCCTGGTCACGATTATGATCCAGTCCAGCTCAGCGACGACGGCGATTACAATCGGGTTGGTGCGGGCCGGATTAATGCGGCTGGAACAGGCGGCGGGGATCGTCATGGGCGCCAACATCGGTACGACGGTGACGGCGTTTCTGATCGGCCTGAAGGTTGAACAGTTCGCCTTGTTCTTCGTGTTTGCGGGCGGCGTGGTGATTTCGTTTGCCAAGCGGAAAAAGAGCCGCACGGTTGGCGAGATTGTGATGGGCTTCGGCTTGTTGTTTTATGGGTTGCGGATTATGGGCGATTCTTTGTCGATGCTTAAGGACATGCCGGAATTCATCGCCTTTGCGGAAATGATGGGCCGGCAGCCGCTTCTGGCATTGTTGGCAGGCACCGTGCTGACCGCGCTGATTCAGGGCTCGGCGGCGACCATCGGCGTGGTGCAGAAGTTAGTGGAAGCGGGGGCGATGTCGATGTCGGCAGCGCTGCCGTTTGTGTTCGGCTCCAATATCGGCACGACCATCACCGGCGTCTTCGCGGCGATCGGCGGCAGTCTGGCGGCCAAACGGACGGCAGGCTTACATACGTTGTTCAATGTGATCGGCACCCTGATCGGCATGCTTCTGCTTCAGCCGTACATCCTGCTGATCCAAAAGCTGTCGGCGATGCTGAACATCGCGCCGATGATGCAGATCGCTTTTGCGCATATCCTGTTTAACGTCGGGGCAACGATCCTGTTTTTCCCATTTTTAAAGCAGATGTGTCAGCTGGTCAAGAAACTGATTCCGGGGCAGGAACCGGAGCGGCTGGATATCAAAATCGACGATCTGGACGAGAAGATTATTCACGAGCTGCCGGCCTCGGCGCTGGAGCTTGTCCACAAGTCGATCTTTAAAATGGTCGACGTCGTAAGCAAGACGGTGCAGGAAGCAAAAAGTTATTTCGTCAAGGGCACCGACGAGGAGGACCGCGAGATGATCCTGCAGTCGGAGGCACTGATCAACAGTTTCGATGCGAAGATCACGCAGTATCTGATGCAGATCTCCAAGGAAAATCTGTCGGATAAGGAAATGGCGGACCTGAATCTCAATCTGCAGGTGATCAAAAATCTGGAACGGATCGGCGATCTGACCGTGAATCTCGTCGAGTTCTTCGAAATGGTCAGCGAAGATCAGTCTTCGTTCTCCGCCGGTGCGAAGGACGAGGTGCTGCAAATGTTCGACTTGTTTGATCACATGCTCGCCCAGTCCGTAAGAGTTTATGAATCGCAGGATTACACGCTGTATTCCGCGCTGCTGGAAGATGAGAATTACATGGACTTGCTGGAATACAAGGCCCGGCAGAATCACTTCGACCGGATGAGCCGCCAGGAGTGCAGTTCGGCTGTCGCGGGTTCCGTGTTCTGCGATATTCTGGGCAACCTGGAGCGAATGGCGGATCATACGTGCAATATCGCCCGCTGCGCGATTGAATCAACCGGCATGGAAGCGGCAGAGAAACATTAAAGAAGAAGCTGTCCGGATCGTTTGCGGGTTTGCGGCAGGGCGGCGCTTGTCTTGGGACTGAATGCGGAAAAGCACGGCATCGGCGAGCTGGATGATTGACGTGCGTCAACCGCTCAGGTACAATGAAGCCAGAAAGAAGGTTTGGGCAATGGAAAAAGTAAAAGTTTGCTGGATCATTCCGACCGAGGCTTCGCTGCAAGAGACAATTCAGGCGGCTTGTCCGCAGGCGGAGATTGATTTCTGCGAACGCAACGAGCTGGATGAAGCGCGGCTTGCGGAAGCTGAAGTTGTGATCGGAAATCTTCCCAACCGCTGGCTGACTCAGGCGAAGGCGCTGCGCTGGCTGCATCTGGAAAGCGCCGGCGCTGAGCAATATGTAAAGGAAGAAGGATTGGCCCAGGATGTCCTGCTGACCAATTCGACCGGTGCTTACGGACCGGCGATTGCGGAGCACATGCTGGCAGGAGTGCTGTCGATCTATAAAAAATTAAATCTCTACCGGGAAAATCAGAAGCTGCGGGTGTGGAAAAATGAAGGAAAGGTTCGTTCGCTGAAAGGATCGTCAGTGCTGATCGTCGGTTTGGGCGACATCGGCCGGGAATTTGGCTGGCGGATGAAGGCGTTAGGCTGTACTGTAACGGGCGTGAAGCGAACCCCGGGCGGTTGTCCGGATTATGTTGACCGGCTTGTGCTGATGGATCAGATCGAGGAAGAACTGCCGCAAGCAGATATCGTCGCGCTGTGTCTGCCAAGCACGCCGGAAACCCGGCACTTCTTCGATCAGCGGCGGCTGGCGCTGACGCGTCGGGATTGTGTTCTCGTCAACGTTGGCCGAGGCGTTACGGTGGATACGCCGGCGTTGTGCGCGCTGCTGGATCAGGGACACTTCGGCGGGCTGGTTCTGGACGTCGTGGATCCGGAGCCGCTGCCGATGAATAATCCGTTATGGGGTTATGACCGCGTGATTCTGACGCCGCATGTCTCAGGTAACTACAACCAACAGAGCACCTACGACACGGTGATCGCGATGGCACTGGAAAATTTGCAGCGGTATCTGGACAGACAGCCGCTGAAATACCGGGTTGACCGTCAGAGCGGCTACCGAATTTCCAACAATGGCGAATAATTTGACGGAATGCGGTTTATGCTATATACTGTTATAGCATAACAACTGGGGTTGTCATGGTTTCGACAGGTCTAAGTTGGATTCAGACTGCAGTGGGGCGGCTGCCTAACAGCCAACAAAAAATAACTGGAAAATCTTTTTTAGCTAATCTGTTTGGTGGAAACCGTCAGGTTGCTTTCGCTGCTTAATATCTCGGCATAGAGATTGCAGCTGCTGCCGGTGATTCTTTCTTCAGGTTGCCGGACAGTATCAGAAATGAAGGATAAGGAGATTCGGCGTCTGGACGGATTTCCCGACAATCAACAGACAAACTCAGATCGTTTTGTCCGTTAACATATCTGTTTTATAAGCAAACGGAATAAACTGTAGATGTCTGAATGGGGACTATTCCTGGACCGGGGTTCGACTCCCCGCAGCTCCACCAAAAGTCGAACAGCCGAGCGCATGCGCCCGGTTTTTTATTTTTATCCCTACAATTCTAAAACCGGCGTTTTTTCGGCGAAACACAGTTCTCAAAGAGGGAAGGGTGCCGGCTTGAGCTTATTTTTCAGAAGTGGTATACTATACTAAACCACTAGGAAAACGGTGAAATTATGAATGATGAAGTCTATGTCACACGCCAGCTGGATCAATTTGAATCAATTACTCAGGCTTTGGAAGCCCGAGGTTTTCATTACGTCTATCCGATTCTGGATCAGTCGGTGATCGAAGCAAATAAGCTGATCAGCGAACAGCTTCAGATCCCGATCGCCACCCGGATCTTCAGCTATCGAAAATTGCGGATCGTGGAAGGCAAACCGCGGTCCGTCGAACAGGTCTATATCGAATATGAAAAAGTTCGCGGAATCGAAACGCTGCCGCTGGAAAACCGGTCGCTGTACCGTGTCCTGCGCGAACAATTCGGCTATGATATTTGCCGGAATGAAGAGGAAATCCGGATCGTGCATGCCAGCGAGGAAGAAGCGCAGCTGCTGCAGGTGGAAGACGACGCCGAGATTCTGATGAGCACCGGTCTGACTTATCTGGATTCGATGAAACCACTGGAATATTTTCAGATTGTCGCAATTCCCAGCTTTTTCAAGTTCAGGAGCGTGACGACGGTATGAGTATGGAAAAAGCAGTCTATGTGCAGCTGATGGAAAACATTCTGGAGAAAATCCGCACCGGCGAATACCGCGTGGGCGAGAAAATCATGTCGGAACGGCAGATGGCGCAGCAATACGGAATCAACCGCCTGACGGTGCGCAGCGCGATCAAAAAACTGGTGGAAGAAGGAACGCTGGTCTCGATCCAGGGCAAAGGCACCTTTGTCAGCCGGCTGCCAAAAAATGAAAAAAAAGTAACGTTCGGTGATAATGAAAACGTCAGCTTAAGCCGCAATCTGGTGCAGAGCGGTTTCCAGTCCACCCGGACGGTGCTGTCGTTTAAGCAAATTGAAAACCAGGGAGCAACCCGTGATTACTTTCCCGACAGTCCGCAGCTGTATGAATTGATCCGGCTTTCCCGGATCGACAATCAGCCCTATGCCCTGCAGATCTGTTACTTTCCCGTCTCGCTGTTTAAGCAGCCGGAGCGGTTTAACTTCGGAGAAGGTTCCTTATATACCTATATGGAGCTGCAGGGGCATATGCCCAAGACCATCATCTCGGATATGGAAGTCCAGGAAATCCCGGCCGCCTATCGGCAGGTGATGGAGGCGGATCCGAAAAAGCAGGTCTTCGCTTACCAATATTTCGGATTTGACGAACAGCATCGTTTAGTTGAGTTTACGAAAGCCTATTATATGCCGGAATATACGTCGTTTAAATATGTAACAAAGAAATAGTGTGAATTTCACACTTTTTTTATTGCAATCCGAGGATAGAAGGTGTATAAAATAATTAAGTGGTATAGTAACTATACCAGATGAATAAACTGGTATAGTTACAACAGTCTTGTAAGGAGGAGGAAAAATCATTATGTCTGCATTGCAAGCTGCTTTGATCGGCGTTGTCGCAGCCTTGTCCGTTTTGGAAGGCGGATGGCTGGGAGAATGCAAACTCCGCGAACCGGTGGTCACCGGTTTTCTGGTCGGTTTGATTTTAGGGAATGTGAAGGAAGGGCTGATCATCGGCGCTCAGCTGGAACTGATCTGGATGGGGACGGCTTCAATCGGTCCGACGGCCGGTTTGAGCATCGGCACCGGCGGGACGATCGGCACCGCAGTTGCGCTGTCAACCGGCTCGGGCATCGAAGTCGCGATGGCCTTCGGCGTTCCAGTTTCCATTCTGATGCAATTTTTACAAACGTTGGTGGATACGGCGTATTCCGGACCGATGCACACCGTCGATAAACTGATCGACGAGGGCGGCAAGGATAAGCAGATCATCTGGATTCACTGGTTATGCGGAATCCTGACCTTCCTGATCTATCTTAGTCTGACATTCGTGGCCTTATACTTCGGCAATGAAGCGATCAACGTGATCGTCAACAATCTGCCGGCCTGGATGACCAACGGTCTGAATGCGGTTGCCAAAGTTCTGCCGGCGCTGGGCTTCGCCTTGTTGATGAACCTGTTATTGGAACAGGACCTGATTCCTTATCTGATTATCGGCTTCGCGCTGACCGCCTGGTTAGGCATGTCGATGATCGGCGTGGCCGCGGTTTCCGTCGCGCTGGCCTGGATTATCTACCTGCTGAAACGGGATCAGCTCAGTTCAGCATCTGAACCGGAAGAGGAGGAATTGTAAATGACAACGTCGATGCAGGACAATCCGCGCAAGCTGTCCAAAAAAGAATTCAATCAAATCTACTGGCGTTCCTTTACGCTGTTAGGCTCCTTCAACTACGAACGCATGGAAGGCTTGGGCTTCCTGTACGCGATGATGCCGAGCTTGAAGCGGATCTGGAAGGATGATCCGGAAGGCTACAAGGCCGCGCTTCATCGTCATATCGCTGCTTTCAATATGACGGTTGCCCCTTCGCCGTTTGTCATGGGCATCGCGGTCGCGATGGAAGAGCTGGCGCATGATAACGAGAACTTCGATGTCGAATCGATCAACGCCGTCAAGGTTTCCCTGATGGGACCGTTGTCCGGGATCGGCGATACATTCTTCTGGGGAATTTTCAAAGTCATCGCCTGTTCATTAGGCGTCAGCTTCGCCAGTCAGGGCAGTATTCTCGGCCCGATCATTCTGCTTCTGGCCTTCAACATTCCGAACTTTCTGACCCGGTATTACTGCCTGAAGATCGGCTACAACAACGGCAGCAAGCTGCTTGAGAACCTGCAGCAATCCGGCAAGATGCAGCTGTTCACCTATTGCGCCGGAATTGTCGGCGTCGCTGCGATCGGCTGTATGATCGCCGCCTGGATTGGTCTGGAATGCCCGATTGCCTTCACGATCTCCGGCAGCGAAGTTGTCGTTCAGCAATATCTCGACGAAATCTGTCCGCAGCTGCTTTCGTTAGGCGCAACGCTGTTGATCTACCGGCTGCTGAAAAAGAAAATCAGCATCATGAAGCTGATCCTGATCATCGTCGTCGTGGCGTTTATCTGCGGCGTGTTCGGCATTTTGGCATAAGGAGGAAACTGCATGGCGATTGTTGAAGTAAGAATTGACGACCGGCTGATCCATGGGCAGGTCTGCGGCTACTGGGTACCGCATCACAGCGTGGAAAAAATCGTCGTGATCGACGATAAAATCGCAAAGGACGAAATGCGCAAGACAGCGCTGAAATTCGGCTGTCCGGCGAAAGTGAAGCTGTCGATTCTGGACGCGCTGACGGCTTCCGACAAGCTGAAGCGCAATCTTGACAAAGGCAGCCGGGTAATGCTGCTGGCGGCGGGGCCGGAACCGTTGTTAAAGATGGTGGAGGACGGTTATGCGATCAAACAGATCACCGTTGGCAATTTGTCCGGCAAGCCGGGTTATCAACATGTGAAAAAGACGTTGTATCTCTCCGACGCCGATATTGACAACTTCAAACGGCTGGCGGATCACGGCGTTAAGCTGCTGGTTCAGATGGTGCCGGATGATGTGCCGGAGGATCTGGCGGAAATCGTTCGTAAACTGTAGAAAGGAACTGGGAAGAAACTATGGAAAAACCAACGGTATTAGGTTATATGAAAGATCAGCCGCGGGCGTTAAGAGCTGCCTTTGCGCACCGCGCGGAGTTTGTGGAGCCCTTCCGTCAGTTGTTTGCGCAGCTGCCGATC
The DNA here is from genome assembly GCF_015552275.1 of Holdemania sp. 1001302B_160321_E10. Taxonomy (NCBI): domain Bacteria; kingdom Bacillati; phylum Bacillota; class Erysipelotrichia; order Erysipelotrichales; family Erysipelotrichaceae; genus Holdemania; species Holdemania sp. 1001302B_160321_E10. The sequence continues at coordinate 43,058 of NZ_JADNEM010000025.1, forward strand.
AAAAAAGTGCTGTTTTTCGGTTCCGGGACCTCCTACAACGCTTCGCAGATTGCCGCCTATGAATTTAAGCATCTGTGCAAACTGGAGGCGCAGGGTCATTATCCGACGGTGTTCGCCCATTATGAACAAGCCGATTGGAGCGGCATGCTGAAAAAAGAAGAAATTCTGTTTGTCGGCATCAGCCAGTCCGGGACTTCGATTTCAACGATTGAGGTCATGGACAAGGCCCGCCGCGAAGGCTATCCGACCGTGGCGTTGACGGAGAACCTTGACAGCGAGATCACCCGGCATGTCGATCATGTCATCCATCTGTTATGCGGCAAGGAAGAAACGCCGCCGGAAACCCGCGGATATACGGTTACACTGCTGCAGCTGTATCTGTGGGCACTGGCCGCCGCCGAGGTTCGCGGCACGCTGACCGCTCAGAAAATCAGTCAGGCGCTGGCGGAAACCGAAACGTTTGTCAATCAGTTTGATCAGGTGATAACAGAGAGTGAAGCCTGGTATGACCGCAACGCGACGACGATTGTCAACAGCGACCGAATCTACGTGCTGGGCTATGGCATCGACTATGGTTCAGCTTTAGAGGGCATGCTGAAGATCGGCGAAATGCTGCGGCTGCCGACGATCGGCTATGAAATTGAGGAATATTCGCATGGACCGACGATGGCGATCACACCGAAACAGACCATCCTGATGCTGGGGTCGGATGAAGCAGAGTGGAACCGTTGTTTACAGTTCCGGGAAGCGTTTCGCAAATACACCGACCGCGTGCATCTGATCACGGTCAAGGAGGCCCCGTCGGATAAGCGGGATCTGGTATTCAGCGTCAAAGCAAACAAATATCTGGCGCCGATCATGCTGACAGTTCCTTTCCAGTTTGTCGCCGCCAAGGGGGCGAAGGATACCAACATTGATACGAATGTAAATCCGTTTAAAGAAGAGCTGGCGCATCTGCCTGAAGAATAAACCGGGAGAAAAAAATGAGCACAGGAATTATTGTGATGGGACATGGTCATTTCGCGACCGGCATCACCTCGGCGCTGGAATTGATCATGGGTTCTCAGCCGGCTTATGAAGCGCTTGACTTTCCGGCAGAATCAGATAAGGAAGATTTGAAAAAGCGGCTGAGTGCAGCGTTGGAAAGACTGGAAAAGCAGGATCAAATCATCATTCTGACCGATCTGTTCAGCGGTACGCCGTTTAACGTGGCGATGGAAGCCGTGGCTGAGAAGCCAGGTCTGAAATTGTATTATGGCTTAAATCTGGGAATGTTGATGGAACTGATTTCGCGCCGGATGTTTCAAGGCGATGCCAAACTGAGCGAAGGCCTGATCGAGATCGGCCGGCAGCAGGTCGGCTTGTTTGATCCGGAAGCGATGGAGGCTTATACGGAAACCGGCGAGGATGAATTATAGGAAAGAATGAGTCAGGATTCCGGCATCTTGTTAACAATGATCGGGATCATTGCTTTGAGCCGGAAAGAGTGAGGGAATCCACAGCCTGAAATTATCCACAAATAGAAAAATACCAGGATCTTCTTCCTTATCCAGGAAGGAGACCCTGGTATTTTTTATGGAAACGGAAAGTTTCACTCAATTCCAGCCTGCTTTTGCAAGGCCTGAGTAACGATGGAATCACAGAGATTCTGAAGATCGGGGAACAGCCGCTGTTTGTTATAACCCATGTTGTCCAGGAAACCAAGCGTTTCCCGGCGTTCTTTATCCGACAGCTGGATCGAAATGCAGCGGGCGCGGCGGCGAATTTCTTCTGCGGCTTCATCACCTTCAATGGAAGAGGGGATGGAGAACAACCCGGCCTGGGCGATCAGCCGGGCATTGCTAAAGCTGCCGTTATAGATGATCAAGCCTTGGGGATGAGGATCGTCAGCGGCGATCTTCAGTGCGTTTAACGCGGCGTTTCGTTTCTGAACTAAAGAAAGAAACCGGGCTTTATCACGAAGCAGCTTCAGGAATGCGGCATATTCCTCAATAAACTCCGGATCTGCTTCCTTCATCGGCGAATAACAGCGATGAATGATAATTTGTTCCCTGAGCGGCAGCACGAATAATTCATACTCCCCGTTGTCGGGCTGCTTATTTTCCGCCAGCGCAAAGTATAGCGCGGTAAAGGGATTACAGGTCCAGTCGATCAGCCGGGTCGGGATGCCGTAATGCTGGGCACAGGCAACATAATCGAGCGTTTCCATCGTGCCGGATAACAGGTTGGAGGCCTGCTGACGGAAAGCATGAAGCAGTGCGAATTCCTGATCTTTTAGATTGACGAGGGTCTGTGTTTCCCGGTCGTATTTGCGGCAGATCGAAGGATTTAATTCAATCCGCCGGCTGACGCCGCGGAAGATATACTGATCGCTGCGGGTAAGCCGGATCAGATCATTAATGAGTGACTTTGAGCTCGTATATTGTTCTTTGATCGGCGATTCGTTCATAAACATGTCCCTCCTGACTGATCGGCAACGGGTTTTTGTTTTCTTTAAGTCTATCATAAAACGAAGCGAGAGCGCTGACAAGCAAAACTGCTGAAGGGGATAAGCGTAAGGAAAGAAACGAAGGCAGCTTTTGTTGAAATGCCTGCCGTTTCTGAACGGGGATTGCTTTTAAGAAGAATGCGGTGGGGACAAGCGCTGCGAATGAAAGGGGCAAGGGGAAGCTGGAAAATCGGAAAACTGCGGGAAATCAGTCTCAGCGTCCGATTAAACGCTTGACGAAATGCGCTTCCCATTGTAAAATAATAACGTTACGTGCCCATGGCGCAATTGGATAGCGCATTTGATTCCGATTCAAAAGGTTGCAGGTTCGAGTCCTGTTGGGCGCACCATTCGAAAATCAAGTTGGAGAGCTGACCTTGATTCATACGGGAAACCGAAATGAAAGAGGCTGGTTCTCCAATTTTTTATTTTGCGCTTTTCCTGGCATTTGAAACGTTTTTCCAGCGATCAAAAGGCAGCCGCGAATCAATCGGAACTGATGAAAATTGAACCATAGCCAAAGAGCGCGGAATAGCGCATTAATCAGTTCCCAATGGCGAAGAAACATCAACTTATCCCAAAGAGCGGCTGAATTTATGCTATACTAAGGCAGAAAGAGAAGAAGACGAGGTTGAATGATGGATCGAAATTACGCAAAAGTAATCATTTCGCAAGAGGGCGAAAAATGGCTGGATAAAGGACAGATGTGGATGTACCGCAATAACCTGATCAGAATTGAGGGACATCCGGAAAACGGAGCGCCGGTGGATATTGCAACGGAAGGCGGCCGCTATCTGGGAACTGGTTTTTACTCGGAAACCAGTCATATCGTCGTGCGGATTCTGACGAAAAATCCGCAGGCAGTGATCGACCGGGATTTTTTCAGACAGCGGATCCAGTTTGCTTATGCTTTCCGAAAAACGGTGGAAGCGGCGAATCTTACCAACTGCCGCCTGATTTTCGGCGAGGCAGATCAGCTGCCGGGTTTGACGGTGGATCGGTATAACGACATACTCGTTACGCAGATCAGCGCTTACGGTATGGAAAAGATTAAACCGATGATCTACGACTTGTTGTTGGAGACGCTGCGTCAGGAGGGCCAGACGATTCAGGGAATCTATGAACGCAATGATATTCAGGTTCGAAGCAAGGAAGGCTTACCGATGGAAAAGGGTTTCTGGGGCGGCGTGTCACTGCCGACGACGACGGTGATCCAGGAAAACGGCCTGAAATTAAATGTGGATATTGAAAACGGACAGAAGACCGGCTACTTCCTGGATCAAAAGTCAAATCGGATGCTGCTGCGGCAGATGGCGCATGATCAGCGGGTGCTGGACTGTTTCAGCCATACCGGCGGATTTGCCTTAAACGCGGCCTATGGCAAGGCTCAAAGCGTCGTCGCGGTCGACGTCTCCCAGACGGCGTTGGATCAGGGCCGGGCGAATGCTAAACTGAATCATCTGGAAGACCGGATTCAATTTGTGAAAGCCGACGTTTTTGAATATCTGGATCAATGTAAAATTGGGCAATACGATATCATCGTGCTGGATCCGCCGGCGTTCACCAAGTCCCGGAAAACGATCCATCAGGCGTATGCCGGATATAAACGGATCAATTATCAGGCGATGAAGCTGCTTCAAAACGGCGGCTATCTGATCACCTGCAGCTGTTCGCGGTTCATGGAAATCGACAATTTTGAAAAGATGCTGCGGGAAGCGGCGCAGGAAGCCGGCGTGACGCTGAAGCAGGTTTCTGTTACCCAGCAGAATCATGATCACCCGATTCTCTGGACGATGGAGGAGACCTCTTATCTTAAATTTTATATTTTTCAGATCGTTCAGGCTTAAGCGGGCAGGCGTGGAAAGAAAGGCTCAATGAAGCAGAGTGTGGGGAATATCGTAATGGAGCAAACCGCAGTTATGGAGCAGGAAAACTTACTTCTGCAAAATCTGGATCAGCTGCATACGACGGTGATGGGCGTCGAGCGGATCCGCAGAAACTTGCAAATCAGTGAGGAAGATGTCGTCGCCTGGTGCCGCAAGTTGATCGCGTCGCCGCAGGCTGTGATTCAGCGCAGGGGGAAAAACTGGTATGTGTTGACGGGAGATTGCCGGATTACAATCAATGCGCACAGTTACACCATGATCACAGCCCATCGTGAGAAATTGGAATAATCGTTTTTTCCAAGCAGGCAGGGTCAGCGTGAAATCACTTGCCGGTCTTGTTTTTGTTCGCTATAATGAGGATAAAGCATGACGCTAAAGAAAGTTGGGGCATAATCCAGATGGCAGAGTTTATGGTGACGGTCAATATTGTTGTTCAATTTTTTTTGAAGTATATCTTCGACATTGTAGAAATTGTTTTATTAATCATGATTTACCGCTTATTAAAAAAGAAATCAGGCTGACGCCGCAAACAGGCATTCGGATAACGTTGATGAACAGCATTCCGGATGCCTGTTTGAATATACGATATCCGTATTTCAGGAAAGGAGGGAACAAGCATGGAAAGACCTGTTTTAAATCGATCGCTGGACGCGGCGACGTTTAGGAATCATTATTATCTGAAAGAAGAATTAGTCCGTTTTTGCCGGGCATCGGGATTGCCAGCGGCGGGCGGAAAATCAGAACTGACGGAGAGAATTGCCTGTTTTTTAGAAGGCAAACCTGTTGAGATCATGAAGGTGAGGAAAATCAAGCCGAAGACCGCCGGCACACTGAGGGAAGAAATGTCAATCGAATCTCCGTTTGTCTGTTCCGAAAAACACCGGGCTTTTTTCAAAGCGAAGATCGGTCCGTCATTTTCGTTTAACGTCGCGTTTCAGAAATGGCTGAAAAGTAATGCGGGCAAAACGTATGGCGACGCGATTCAAGCTTATGCCCAGATTCTTGTTGAGAAAAAAACAAAGCAAACTCCGATTGATCCGCAGTTCGAATACAATACCTATATCCGCGCCTTCTTCGCCGAGAATCCGGGCTGCAGCTTGAATGAAGCCATTTGCTGCTGGAAATGGAAGAAAAGCAAAGCCGGCAGTCATCGTTATGATCCCGCGGATCTGATCGCACTGGAAGGGGAAAAGAGGTTAAAATAAGATGGGAGAAAAAACACTGGAAAGTGCGCTGAATGAGATCAATTCGATCCTGCGGCGGTGTGAGAAAATCCAGCCCCAATTTGCCAGGGGCAGCGCGCAGTACAGTTTATTGGAAAATCGAATAGCGGCGCTGCGGATTGCCAAGCTGCTGCTTCAACAGGAACAACAGAAGGAACAACCAGATCAGCCGAGGCAGACCTCCTCAGAATTAACTGCCATAACCTGTCCATCTGTGGTATTGAGTTGGGAAGAGCTTGAAAAAGCATTGGCTCCAATCGGTTCCATCCTTCATAAATGCCGTGCGGCGCAGGTGAAGCACGAAGAAGCTTCCGCAACTTTTCGCCGGCTGCAAAAGCAGATTGACGTGATGGTTCTGGCGGAGGCGTTAATTCGCAAGGAACTCAACATGAAAATGACCGGCAAGCCAGCGAAAGGTTCATGAGTTAAATCATGAGCCTGCGCGGACTGAATCAGAATGAGTAAAGATTGGGGCTATCGCGTGAAGCAAAGCAGGCTGGATAAGCGGATTGCTTGAAAATCATCCTGTTTTGAAACAAAAATAATGTTTTTCAGAAAGGTTGATTGGAATTCGTTTTGAATCCGGTCTTTCCTTCACACTTTTTCTGAAATTCTGCTAGAATGTTAAAGAAGCTGTTTTTAGAAAATAGGAAATCAGGGAGCAGGGGGAGTACTACAATGATAGAAGACTTTCGTCTGGTAATTTGCGATATCGACAGCACGTTAATTACTTCTGATCGAATTTTAACAGAACATGCAAAGGACGTCATCAATCGGCTGCATGCCCATGGCATTTATTTTGGCATTGCATCGGGACGATCCATTGATCAGCAGCTGCATAAGCAGGCGCGGGACTGGGGATTTGATTTCGATTTTGAAGTGTTGATCGGAATGAATGGTTCTGAATTGTGGGATGGAGTTCACCAGAAACGGCATGATTATTACAAATTGAAAAGGGAATGGATCAAAGAGATTCTGGAATTGATGGCTCCGTTTGATTTAAACCCATTTATGTATGTCAAAGATAAAATGATGTGTCTGCGGGTCGATGAAGCGACGGAGCGATCGTCGAAGAAAAACCGTACGGATCTGATCGTTGTGGACGATATTTCCGAGTTTTATGCGGAAGAAAATGCGAAGATCATGTTTCGGATGCCGGAGGAACTGATGGCGGAGGTCGTCGACTATGTCGGTAAGCATCCTTCATCGCACTTCAAGGCGTTTAAGACGCAGACGACAATGCTGGAATTTACTGATCAGCGGGTTTCCAAAGCGGTAGCGCTGGAACATTATTGCGAAATGAATCAGTTACCGTTAAGCAAAGTGATCGCATTTGGAGATATGAGCAATGATAACGAAATGCTGGAATGCAGCGGCTGGGGCGTATGTATGGCTAACGGCGGCGCGGATACCAAGGCGATTGCGGATGAGATAACGGAAAAAACAAACGATGAGGACGGGTTTGCGGAATATATGGAAAAGCATTTCCTGAGGCCGCGCGGCTGGTGAACGAGAAATGCACCGGGCAATCCGCAGCCGCGAAATTGTGAAGATTGCCGGAAAACAGCAGGCGAGCAGAAGAAAATCGGACGTTTCTGATCTGTACTGTCTCTTGGCTGGCGCTGTGAGTTCAGCGCGGCAAGAGAGGCGTGCAGAACAGGCGCCTGTTCTGCGGGCGGAGCTGTTTAAGAAGGAACATCATTTTGAGGGATGAAGGTGGGACACGAGAGTTTATAAAATCGTTGGAAAGCAGGCGGAAAAAGAAATAAATCAAGCGCTGAATGCAACCTTTTTAAGATTAGGGCTTGAAATCTTTTTGTCAATTTGTTAATATTTATAAGCAATGGGGTTGTAGCTCACCTGGGAGAGCGCTACACTGGCAGTGTAGAGGTAGTCGGTTCGAGCCCGATCAGCTCCACCATAGTAAAGTTATCCGAACCGCTGAATAGCGGTTTTTGTTTTGTGTCAATGTTGGTAGCCTGAAGGTTGTAGGCTACCTTGATATCAAATTTGCCATCTTCGTGGACATTGACCTGGATTTCTCGGATAAGCATATTCACAATATCTTCTTGCCATTTTGGATCTGTAACGGATCCATTTTTATATTTCATAAGCCAAAATTCAATGCGTTCTTTCGTCATCATCGGCTTAATGGATTCGATCTGATGCAGCCTGTTT